>JAOASV010000183.1 GCA_030158535.1 Sediminibacterium sp. | reverse complement strand
GATCCATTCCGAACCCGAAACCGCTGCGCCGTTCATCATCGAAAAGTTTACGATGGCCTTCGATCTGGTCGAGGACCGGATCAGGATGAACGCGTTTAACGCAAATGCCGGCGTCCAAGCCATTTGGCTGACACGCCGGTTGCTGGACCGTTTCCTGCCCATCCTGTATTTGGAAGCCACAAAAGGACGTTCCCTCATACCCCACTTCTATAAAATACCTTGCCATTGCCTGCTATTATGGGCTCAAATCTAATTCATTCTAATAAGAAAGTTAAAATCTACCGCTCATAATAAATGAGTTCGTACCAATAATTGCAGTCTACTATCTTTACGACTCAATAAATAGATATGAAAAAAATAGGAATCATGAGCTGCTTGCTTTTTGCAATGGCAATAAGCGTTCAAGCTCAAAACAAACCAGCAACCCCTGTAAAAAAAGAAGTGTACCAGGCCACTGCTACCAAAATCAACGATCTAGTGCACACAGAACTAGATGCCAGTTTTGATTTTAACAACGCTTGGCTTGTAGGTAAAGTAAAACTTACATTACACCCACACCACTACCCTACTAATAATTTAGTACTCGATGCAAAAGGTATGGACGTTAAAGAAGTAGCGGTTGTAAAAAATGGCAAAAACACGCC
This sequence comes from Sediminibacterium sp., assembly GCA_030158535.1. Lineage (GTDB taxonomy): Bacteria > Bacteroidota > Bacteroidia > Chitinophagales > Chitinophagaceae > Sediminibacterium. Next base: position 8,393 of record JAOASV010000183.1, on the reverse strand, counting down.
GTTGAAATTTACAAACGATGGCATGACACTGAACGTACAGCTCGATAAAAGCTACGTAAAGAACGAAAAGTATACTATATATATTAGTTACACAGCTAAACCAAACGACTACAAAGGCACAGGTAGCGCAGCTATCACAGATGCTAAAGGTTTATATTTTATCAATCCAATGGGTACCGAAAAAAACAAGCCTACACAGGTTTGGACACAAGGTGAAACAGAAGGAACATCTGTATGGGTTCCAACCATTGATAAGCCCAATCAAAAATCTACACAAACATTTAGATTAAAAGTGCCTGCTAAATTTGTGAGTTTATCCAATGGCTTGTTAACCAGCCAAGTTAAAAATAGCGATGGCACTAGAACAGATACTTGGGAAATGAAACAACCACACGCGCCTTATTTATTTTTTATAGGCATGGGTGATTACGCCGTTGTTAAAGACACGTACAAAGGCAAAGAAGTAAGCTACTATCTAGAAAAAGATTATGAAAAAGTAGCACGCAAGATATTTGGTGAAACCCCTGCTATGATGGCGTTTTTCTCTAAAAAACTAGGTGTAGAATACCCATGGGCTAAATATGCGCAAATGACTGCTCGTGATTATGTGAGTGGCGCTATGGAAAATACCACCGCTACCCTTCACCAAGAAAGTGCGCAACAAGATGCTCGCGAATTAGTGGATGGCAACAGTTGGGAATCAACCATTGCACACGAACTATTTCATCAGTGGTTTGGCGATTATGTTACCGCAGAGAGCTGGAGTAACTTAACTGTTAATGAAAGCTTTGCTAATTATAGCCAACTATTATGGTGGGAGCACAAACTAGGTAAAGACGAAGCCTTATTTGAACATTACAATGAAATGCAAGGCTACTTATTTAGTGGGTCTCAAAATAAAGACCTTGTTCGTTTTAATTACAACGATAAAGAAGACATGTTTGACGCAGTTAGCTATAATAAAGGCGGACGCATCTTACACATGCTACGTAATTATATTGGCGACGATGCCTTTTTTACAGCACTCAACAAATATTTAAGTGCCAACAAATTTGGTAATGGTAGTGCACACAAATTAAGAATGGCATTTGAAGAAGTATCAGGCAAAGACCTTAACTGGTATTTTAACCAGTGGTATTTCGGAAGCGGTCATCCTAAATTAGAAATTAGTTATGACTATAACGATGCTACACGCACTGCATCTGTAATTGTTGCACAAACGCAAAAGGGTGATAAAGTATTTAAACTCCCTATCAATATTGATGTATGGAATGGTGATGCAAAAACACGCCATATGGTTTGGGCCGAAAATAAAGTAGACACATTTAATTTTACAGTTGCCGCAAAACCAGACAATATTAATGTGGACGCTGATAAAATTTTATTGGCAGAAAAAAAGGATACCAAAACAAAGGAAGCTTATGCGCACCAGTACTTTCACGCGGGCAACTTTTTGGACAGAAGAGAAGCCGTTGCCTTTATGTATGACATTGACAATGCAAAAAGCGAACTGGGCAGAAAAGTTTTATTAGCTGCTTTATCTGATACTTCATTTAGAATTAGAACTTTTGCAATCAACGCATTTACAAGATTAGCTTCTGATGCTGTTGTTATTAATAAGTCGATTGAAATAGCTAAAAAAGATCCTTCACGCATAGCTAGAGCCGCTGCTATTGATTATTTAGGCATGCAGCGTAGCGAAAAGTTAGCTGATTTATTTGCGAGTGCTTGTTACGATTCTAGCTACACCGTGGCAGGATCTGCATTAAGAGCGCTTACAGATATTGATAGTGCTGCTGGTAAAAAAATGACAATTGAACTTAACAAGCAACCTTCTAAAGGAAGATTAAATGCTACGTTAATTGAAAACAGCATCCGTTTTGGCGACGCTAGTTCTTATGATTTTATCATGAGCAGCTTTAACAAAATGGGCCTAACTATGGAAAAAATTCAGATGACCAATCAAATTGCTTTCTTTTTAGGCAAAACAAATGATGTAGTAAAAATTAAAGAAGGCGTTACTGCCATTGTAGACTTTAGAGAATCAATTCCTGAGGCTTACAAACCGCAGATCTCTCCAATGATCAACAAAGGTCTTACAGGGCTTGTAACTAGCTTAGATAAGGCTGGAAATAAAGAAGCGGCTAATTTTGTATCAACAAAACTACCCGCTCCAAAAAATTAAAATATACTGTCAAGTGTGGTACCTAATTACATAGGTACTACACTTGATTTTGTTGTTATTTTTAAGTCGATAGGTGCATCGTTCCCCATAACGTTCATCGTTCCTTTTAGGCCACCAGTGCCAGTTTCAGATTTTAACATACCTGTTTTAGCATCGTAAATACGCTTTAATTTAATAGTGCCTTGCGTATTTTGCTTGATTTCCATTCCATTTTGATTGAGTGTATTTGAAAGTTTAACGTTGGTTAAAACATTTACACTAATATCTGTAGCAGTTACTTCTGCAATCACAAATAAAGACTGAGTAGCTGCTTCAGGCTTATTATCAACCACGCTCCACTGATGCGACGCTTTAATTGAAGCAGCAGGAAGGGTTAAGAAAAATTTTGCTTGATCAGAAGTGCCATTGTTTTGCGCTAGTAAAGCATTTAAAACTTCAGAACCCGCTGCACTTACAGAGTTTACTACTTTTCCATTTTCGATGGTATACTCTATTTGCTTATTCAGCACTTTTAACTGCTCAGCCATCATCGGATTAGATTTTAAACTAGCATCTTCCGAATCAAAACTTTGCTCGTTACCCATTGCACTTACAGAACCAGCAATTCTAGTAATAGCAGTAGCTAAATGATAACTAGCACCAGATACTGATTTAAGTTCAAAATTTTGATACACCTTAGAACCATTAGATAGTTCAATATCTTGACCCATCATAGACATGCTGGTGATATTGTTTGACTCTGTTACCACTTTAAATTTTGTGCCTGCAGGCAGTTTTGGCGCTTGCGCACTCGTTGTAAATGCTGCTGCAAATAAAGCAGCAACGATGATTGTTTTTTTCATGTGATTATTTTTAACTGAGATTATTTGAATAAGTTTCTGAGCACATCTGACTACCAGCCGCCGCCAGCACCGCCGCCGCCGCTGCTTCCGCCACCAAATCCGCCAAAGCCTCCGCCGCCGCTATCACCAAATCCACCACCACTGCTTCGACCACCACCTAGTAAGGATCCTAATAGCATACCAGTAGCAACATCAGAATATCCGCGACGCGACATTGAGCCTCCGCCGCCTCTACCGCCGCCACCTGCTACAACGAGTAAAATAAAGATAAGCATGCCTAAAAAGGTAAATAAAGGCTTGCCCTTAGACTTCCTTTTTTTCTCTTTTTTAATTTTGTATTCTCCAACGGCTGCCTTACTTAAAGCATTGATAGCATTATCTAGTCCTCTAAAATAATTTTGCTCTTTAAAAGCAGGAACAATTTCATTGTTGTAAATATCAGATGCTGTAATGTCTGGTATTGCGCCTTCTAGGCCATAACCAACCTCGATACGAACCTTACGGTCATTGATAGCCGCAATAATAAGTACGCCATTGTTGGTGCCTTTATGGCCAATGCCCCATTCTCTAAATAATTTATTGGCATATTCTTCTATGGGGTAACCATCGAGGGTTGGAATTAATACAACAGCTATTTGATTGGAACTACTATCATCGAGTGCCACCAATTTTTGCTCTAGAATTTCGCGCTGCTCAGGTGACAAAACACCCGCCACATCATTTACTAATTTTGGTGGATTAGGACGCGGCAAAATATTTTGTGCAAATGATAATTGCGCAAAAAAAGCGATTAGTAAAAGCGTGATTAATTTTTTCATGTGCAGATAGCCTGGCAATTATCCAAAAACAATATTGTCAGATAATTCGTTTTTATCGGTTGCAGCATCATAGGGGAAATGCTGCTTGAGCGCTTCCCCTATTGCTGTAATCATATTTGCTAAACCTTCGGCGTAATGAGACTGCTTGTAGGCCTCTAACATTTTTTGTAGTTCGGCTTCCCAAAAAGCGGAACCAACTTTTTCATGAATACCTGCATCTCCAAAAACAGCGAGTTGCCTGTCTTTGATGGCCACATATACCAGCACTGCGTTTTTAGCAGCAGTATTTTGCATGCCCATTTTATAAAACATTTCCTGTGCACGGTGAACGGGGTTCATGAACCTACATTTGTTTTCGATGTAAATTCGGACCTCGCCACTAGTGCGCATTTCTGCGTTTTTAATGGCTTCTACAATACGGGCCTGTTCTGGCTCCGTAAAATAGGACTGTGGCTTTTTAGAAAATAGGTTAAACATGAAGCTGATTAAACTTTACATTAGAATTTAACTTCTGGTGCTTTTTCTGAACCAGCTTCTGCCTTAAATCCTTCTTTGGTTTTAAAGCCAAACATACCCGCAAAAATATTGTTAGGGAATGTACGTGCTTTAATATTGTAAGCAGCTACTGCAGCATTAAAATCGTTACGAGAAACTTTAATACGGTTTTCAGTACCTTCTAACTGCGATTGCAAACCTCTGAAGGCATCGTTAGCACGAAGGTTAGGATAGTTTTCTGTAACCATTAATAACTTACCCAACGCCTGTGATAATTGACCTTGCGCTGCTTGGTATTGTTGAATTTTTTCAGGAGACAAATCGTTGGCATCCAATTTTACTTGGGTAGCACTTGCTCTTGCACTAATTACATTTTGCAATGTTGTTTGCTCAAAATTAGCTTCGCCTTTTACGGTGTTTACTAAGTTTGGAATAAGATCGGCACGACGCTGATAATCACTCTCTACATTCGCCCAAGTGTTTTTAACTGTTTCGTCTAATGTAACCAATCCGTTATAACCGTTACAACCGCATCCACCTAATAATAATACAAGGGCGGCAATTACAATAAGGGTTAAATTTTTTGTACTCATTTTGTTTGATTTTTTATTTTATATAGCAAAGTAAGCAAATAGTATGCCACCCCAAATATTTGGGCTTGCCGTTTATCACAATTTAACAGAAATTAAGGATGCTAAGCGGTTATGGCAGCAATACCCGGTAAAACTTTGCCCTCAAAGTACTCCAGCATAGCGCCACCACCCGTAGAAACGTAGCTTACCTTGTCTGTAAAGCCAAAGATGCTTACAGCAGCAACGCTGTCTCCGCCTCCTACTAAAGAAAACGCTCCTTTAGCGGTAGCAGCTGCAACGGCCACGGCAACAGCTTTGGTTCCAGCCTGGTAATTTTCCATTTCAAAAACGCCCATAGGACCGTTCCATAAAATGGTTTTACTGCTTTCTATAACGGCTGCAAATTTGGCACGTGTAGCTTCGCCAATGTCAAGGCCCATCCATCCGTCCGGAATAGACATGCTCTCGCAGTTTTTGCGCTCGGTGGTATTAGAAAATTCGGTGGTAATAATATTATCGACAGGGAGGTGAATGTTAACGCCCTTTGCTTTGGCTTTAGCTAAAATTTCTAGTGCTAAAGGCATACGGTCGTCTTCACAAATGGAAGTTCCAATGGTACCACCCTGTGCTTTAAAAAATGTATACGCCATACCGCCACCAATAATAATATCTGTGGCACGGTCTAATAAATTTTCAATAATTAAAATTTTATCAGACACTTTAGCGCCGCCAATAATTGCGGTGAAAGGTTTTTCTGAACCATGTAAAACTTTTTCGGCACTGGCTACTTCGGCGTTCATTACAAGGCCAAACATTTTACTGCCTGGTGCAAAAAACTGCGCTATCACAGCCGTAGAAGCGTGTGCGCGGTGCGCGGTACCAAATGCATCGTTTACATATACATCTCCAAGGGTGCTTAGCTTTTGTGCAAAAGCCTCGTCGCCTTTTTCTTCTTCTTTATAAAATCGCAAATTTTCTAGTAATAACACCTGCCCTGCCTCTAGTGCAGCCGCTTTGTTTACCGCTTCCTCTCCAATACAATCGTTGGCAAATTGAACCTCTACACCAAGTAGTGTAGACAAATGACCCACAATATGAATTAAAGAATATTTAGGCGTAGGACCATCTTTTGGACGACCCAAATGGCTCATTAATATGACAGATCCACCATCCTTGATAATCTTTTGAATAGTAGGGATAGTAGCACGAATGCGCGTGTCATCGGTAATGTTATACGCGTCGTCTAATGGAACATTAAAATCGACACGGATTAACGCTTTTTGACCGGCAAATGAATGACTAGAAAATTGGCTCATAATTATTTAGATATTAAGCCTGCAAAATATTTAACGGTACGTACCAATTGACTTACATAGCTCATTTCGTTATCGTACCAGCTTACTGTTTTAACAAGCTGTACATCGCCTTGTGTCATTACTTTTGTTTGCGTTGCATCAAATAATGAACCGTAAGAAATGCCAATAATATCAGTACTTACTAATTCATCTTCGGTGTAACCAAATGATTCGTCAGAAGCTTTTTTCATCGCTGCATTTACTTCTTCGGCAGTTACTTTTTTAGATAAAATAGTAGTTAGTTCAGTTAAAGAACCTGTGATAGTAGGAACACGTTGTGCAGAGCCATCTAATTTACCTTTTAAATTAGGTAGAACAAGGCCAATTGCTTTTGCAGCACCAGTGCTATTAGGCACAATGTTTTGTGCTGCTGCACGCGCTCTGCGTAAATCGCCTTTAGGATGCGGCGCATCTAGGGTATTTTGGTCGTTGGTATACGCATGAATAGTTGTCATGATACCAGTTACAATGCCGTAATTGTCATCTAACACTTTAGCCATTGGAGCTAAACAGTTAGTGGTACAAGAAGCACCTGAAATGATGGTTTCAGAACCATCTAAAATATCGTGGTTAACATTAAATACAACGGTTTTCATTTCGCCAGTTGCTGGTGCAGAAATTACTACACGCTTAGCACCTGCTGTAATGTGCGCAGCCGCTTTTTCTTTATCGGTAAAGAAACCAGTAGACTCAATTACAACGTCTACACCATGCGCTCCCCAAGGAATTTGCGCTGGATCACGCTGTGCATATATTTTTACAGACTCACCATTTACAGTGATAGCGTCTTCACTTGCTGTTACGGTAGCGTCAAAACGGCCTTGTGCACTGTCATACTTTAATAAGTGTGCAAGTACCTGCGGGCTTGTAAGGTCATTGATGGCAACGATTTCGATACCATCCATGTTATATATCTGACGGAAAACTAGACGGCCAATACGACCAAATCCATTGATTGCTACTTTAACTGTACTCATTTTATTGCTTGTTTAATTGTATAATAAGGTAAAGAAGATGCAAATTTACGCCGAATAGCAGAAATAGCCCCTTTTTTTTAAAATATAAATGAGAAAAATTTGGGCGAGAAATCTTCTCGCCTTATTTTTGCGTCCCGAATGACACATTTGGTCCCGGAGCGTTCGTCTAACGGTTAGGACCTCAGGTTTTCATCCTGGTAATACGGGTTCGATTCCCGTACGCTCTACGAAACGAGAATCAAGGCTACTTCTAACGAGGTAGCCTTTCTCATTTTCCTCCGAAACCCTTGCTACGCTTGAGATTAGAGAGACCACACTATTTACTCTTGGAGTTCGAACTCGCTTATTTTCCTTATCATACCTCATTCCATCTGGGAAGAACAAATATTGCAATCGCTGCTTATCGTCATAATCGCATGAAACCCACAACTGCAAAGGATCTAGCAAAATTTCCAAGCCATTTTTTACCGCTTTTTCTAAGTTCGAACTCTTAAAATCACCTTTAACATTTTCCTCCTCTAATTGCTTCTTTTCATCCAAGTATTTTAGTCGGTATTTATCGTAAAGTTCCTTGGTTAATTCTTGATTGATAAACCTTTCTTCAAGCGATTCAATTTTATCCGTCAATTCGGTAATCTTTCTTTTTACTGATACATCCTCCTGTAATTTGTCAATAAACTTCTGTGAGACAATCTCCTTTACTTGCTCTTCTATTTTTGCAATATGAGCTGCTTCAATTTTATATTTAACCAACTCCTCCATAAACAGCTGGTTTATAATTGATGCTTTTTCATTGACTGGCTCAGCATGTCCTCTTGTCTTATAGTATATATATCATTTTTGCTTATACCCCGTAAATGGCGAACCCGTGAGCTCACTTCTCAAAAACGACTTTAATGGCATATCAGGGTCCTTAAATTTCTTAGCAATCCCTTTATGCGGATTAGTTAATGCTACAGAATTTGCTTTCATAAAAAGCTCCATAGAAACCAAAGCTGGGTGGTGACCCTTAATTAATTTACCCGGGAAATATGCATTCATATAATAACCACAATAAAAAGGGTTCCCTATTTGACGGTAAAAGCTTTTGTATTCAATGGTTGCACCTAATTTACGCAGTCGATCTACAATTTCTTTATTACTCCATTT
>JAOASV010000182.1 GCA_030158535.1 Sediminibacterium sp. | reverse complement strand
CAGTAAGAGCACTAGCACAAAAAAACAACAAGAAAAAGAAACGTAAATTATTAGATACTGACCCTTGGACGATTGCAGCAGTTACCATCATTTTGATGATATGTATTGTTTGCTACCTATTTATGACGATTCTGTAAAAAATACTGCTTGAGTGCCAACGCCTTTTTTTCGATGAGTATCCATGAGAGATAACCAAAAACAAATGCTCCTATTGTACTTGCAATAAACAACACAAGTGTAGATGGGCGGCACCAATAAATAAGCAGTTGCTGTAGTGGAAATGCATAGAGGTAAATGCCATAAGAGGGGTCCCCCATGGCACTGTGCACCCATGTAGCCAGCTTTGACGTTTGCTTGCCTACATAAATCACTAAAAATGGAAGTGTAAAATAAACTACCGCATGTCCAATTTTAAAATATACAGAGGCCACAAGCACAATACATAAAACAGCCGCAATGACATTTTTAGCAGGCATGTCATCAAAATCAAAACAACTGAGTAAAGAACCCATTAAAAAATAAGGCCCCAAATCAAAAAGTGGTTCGAGTGGAATAAAAAAATGTGTTTGTACGGTCCAATCGTAAAAGAACAAACGCACCACTAAAAATAAAACCACAACAACTGACAATGCAATGATTAATTGTTTTTTTTGAGACCTAAAATAAAAGAACAACAAAATAAATAGGTAAAAGAAAAACTCATATTCGATGGTCCATAACGATCCATTGATGGCTGATGATGGAAGCCCCGAAAATATACCTGAAATAAAAAAATGGGGTTTAAACAAAATCATATTTCCTAAAAAATAAGCATATACTTCTTTGTTGGAAAAGAAAGGCGGAATATTGCTTGGGTAAATAAAATAAACGGCAGCTAGTGTTACAAGTAAAACAACCGCTAGCGCCGGAAATATGCGAAGCACCCTTTTAACTAAGTATTCAAAAATAGAAGTGCTCACTACCATACTTTTGAATATCAAATAACCACTGATAATAAAAAAACCCTTTACGCCAATAAATGAAAACAAAAACGTTTGTTGGGTTATTTCAAATAAAGGATCGGTGGCTCCATCCCCATTTAAAACATAAGAATGGGATACAATTACAAACCAAGCAAATAAAATACGCAACAAATCAAAATTGTTTGCCTGTCGTGTAGGAAGTTGAACCATTGCGCTTCTTGATTGTTTTGAGGTACAAATATATCTTTAATACCCAAAATCTAACGATATTTACAATTCTATAAATCGTAAATCCATACCATGTCATTAAGCAGTAGTTTTGAAGAAATCATACAACGCAGACGTTCTAACCGAAAATTTGACGCCAACGTCGAAGTCCCTGACGATGTAATCGTAAGAAGTTTAGAAAGAAGCATTCTTTCTCCTAACAGCAGCAATATGCAATTATGGGAGTTCCAATGGATCAAAGATCCTGCTTTAAAAGAATCTTTTACAGCGCTTTGTCTCGATCAAAATGCGGCTAGAACTTCAAAGCAATTGGTGGTCTTTGTTACCAGAAAAGACCTTTGGAAACAAAGAGCTGCTTGGAACTACAATAAAATAAAAGAAGGCATCAATGGCGAGCCCAATACCGCACAAAAAAGAGGGTTAGATTATTATGGCAAACTAATGCCCCTAGCCTACCGCTCCGATATTTTTGGCATTAGTACACTTATCAGAAGAGCGCTCTGCTTTTTTATGGGCCTTCGCAAACCCTTTATGCGTTTTGGCGGAGATGCAGACCAGCGCGTTACGGTACACAAATCTTGTGCACTAGCAGCCCAAACATTTATGTTATCAATAGCCGCCGAAGGTTTTGAATCCTGCCCAATGGAAGGATTTGATGCCATAAGAGTTAAGCGAGCGTTAGGCTTACCAGCTGGCGCCGAAATTAACATGATCATTGCCGTGGGTAAAGGCACAGAAGCCGGTGTTTGGGGCCCAAGGTTTAGAGTCCCTTACAACGAAGTTGTAGTTGTTCGATAAAACAATTGACCATCCAATAACGTTAATTATATTGTCCTTAATTTTATTAAAAATTTATATTGTATGCATAAGATTTTACTAGGCGCGTTTTTACTGATTGCCAGCACTACGATGGCACA
>JAOASV010000181.1 GCA_030158535.1 Sediminibacterium sp. | reverse complement strand
AAAGAACAAACTCCTTGTGGAGTTTGGAGAATTATATAAATAACTTTTAATAAATAATTTCCTTGGTCTACACCAGCACCTAGTAGTTCCAAATTACGGATGGTAAAACGGTCCATCCATAAAAAGTCTTCACGTTCCATGCGCTGCACACCGGTAATGTGCTGCAAGTTTGGATGTTCGGTTTCTTTTAAATAATGTAAGATAGCCCCAGCTGCTGTGATAGCATGGGGTAGGGCTTCAATACCAAATCCTTTTAATGAATGGGTATTAAAATGTTTTAGTAAACTTTCGGTAGCAAAAGCTTCATCAAAAATCCACGACTCCATGGTATAGGTATAAAACTTAGGGCCAAATTTTTCAACAAATTGTTTTTGAAAATTGCGTTGAAAAATAACTTCAGCAGGTTTTAAACCTTGTAAGAGTTTGTCTATGTATTCGGTGTTGCCTTCTGCAACAAAAAATTCGCCCGTAGAAATATCTAAAAAGGAAGCGCCTAAACTGTCTTCTTTATCTGAAAAATGTACAGCAGCTAAAAAGTTATTGCTGCCTTGTTCTAATAATTTATCGGAAGTGGCAATGCCCGGTGTCACCATTTCTGTAACACCTCTTTTTACAATACCCTTTACAGATTTTGGATCTTCTAATTGATCACATACCGCAACACGGTGACCTGCTTTAACCAGTTTGTGCAAATACGTATCAAGTGCATGGTGCGGAAAACCAGCCAGTTCATTTTCGGATGCAGAACCATTGTTTCTTTTGGTAAGTGTGATGCCGAGTACCTTAGAAGCAACAATGGCATCTTCACCAAATGTTTCATAAAAATCGCCGACTCTAAATAACAAAACAGCACCAGGATATTTTTGTTTAATAGCCCGGTGCTGTTGCATTAAAGGAGTTTCTGAAGCCGCTTTTGCCATAGTGGCAAATATAAGAAGCTACGGCTAATTTTTGCCTTTTCTAGGCAGCTTAGCGTCTCTTTGAGCGGTATTATAAGCAAAGGCGGCAACAATGGTCGCTATTTGCTTTAAATCGTCTTCTATAAGGTGGTCATAGACGTCCATATTGCTGTGGTGCGTTCTTGAATTGTACTCGATAGGATCTTGAATAAATTGAAAACCAGGAAGGCCAATACCATCAAATGCTTGGTGATCGGTTCCGCCGGTGGTGCTAACTGTTACGGTAGAAGCGCCAAGGTCTTTAAACGGCGCTAGCCAGCTACTAAAAATAGGGCCGCAGGCTTCGTTACCTTGTAAATAAATACCTCTAATTTTTCCGGTACCATTGTCAATATTAAAATATCCCGAAAATTTATCGGCAGCAGCTGCCTGATCGCCCGTAAATGTTTTTTTAACGTAGCCTCTTGAGCCTAATAAACCTTGTTCTTCACCACTCCATAAACCAATACGAATGGTACGTCTTGGATTTACACCAAGGGTTTTTAAAATGCGCATAGCTTCCATCATTACGGCAGATCCTGCAGCATTATCTGTTGCGCCAGTACCTGCTTGCCATGAATCTAAGTGCGCACCAATCATTACAACTTCATCTTTTAAGAGTGGGTCGGTACCTTCTATTTCTGCTATTACATTATAGCCTTGTAAATCCTTGTCCTGAAAACTTGTTTTTACATCGAGGTCAAAATTTACAGGTGTGCCAGATTTAGCAAGTCGTAAAAGTGTATTGTAATCTTCTACGCCAACTGCCATGTCTAAAAAGTTAGCAGGGTCAGCGCCTTTGTATGCACCACCACCTTGTGCAAAAATGGTTCCGTCATGATTACGGGTAGAAGTTGAAATCATGGCATAAGCACCTTCTTGCACCGCCATTGCTTTTAATAAATTTAACACACGTGCTGCGCCATTACCTCCACCTGCGCGCATGGCATCACGCATTCTACGCTGTGCTGCGGTATCGGTTGGAGCCGCTGCAGTTCTTGGTGCTGCTGGTTTTGCAGCCGCCATAGTAGCAAGTTCTTCGTCTGTGTATCTTTTGGCATCAGCCGTAAAACTATGCTTATAAATATTTTGCTGATCGAGTATAATTATTTTTCCTTTGAGTTGTCCGCGGTATGCTTCAAGTGCTGCAGAGTCTTTTGCATCCACGAGAAGTAGGGTTGCTTT
>JAOASV010000180.1 GCA_030158535.1 Sediminibacterium sp. | reverse complement strand
GCATACAAGTGGACTTACATTAATTCCGCTAACCATTATTTCATACCGTTTAGCGGCTGGTTCCACCGAAGCGGCCAGTGTGTTTATTCCCTGTGTACTTGCAACTATTTGTACTACGCTCGCATCCATATTTATTGTGGGTTTTAAGCAAAAATTAAAATGGGATAAAGTACTTTTAACCTGGTTATTAGGTCTCGTTGCGCTGGTTGCGGGTATGCTCTTTTTTGTGCAGCAAATGGGAGCGGAGCAAAAAGAAATATTTAGTAGGGTTACCGGTAATATGATTTTATTATTACTGGTAGTGCTCATTATTATTGGCGGGATGCTTAAAAAAATAAATGTATTTGACGCTTTTATTGACGGTGCCAAAGGTGGCTTTGATGTGATTTTAAAAATCATTCCTTACCTCGTAGGTATGCTTGTTGCTATTCGCGTATTTAGAGACAGTGGCGCACTTGGTTATATGGTAGATGGATTAAGTTGGGTAATTGGCTTAACCGGCGTTGATACAGCATTTACGCCTGCTTTACCAGTAGCGATTATGAAACCATTTAGTGGAAGCGGTGCGAGAGGACTCATGTTAGATGTGATGAAATCTAATGGCCCAGATTCTTTTGTAGGAAAATTAGCGTCTACCTTTCAGGGATCAGCGGATACTACTTTTTATATTATTGCCCTCTATTTTGGAAGTGTGGGCATCAAGAAAGTACGATATGCAATATGGGCAGGTGTGTTAGCAGACCTGCTAGGCGTAGTGGCCGCTATCTTAATTGGATATGTGTTTTTTAGCTAACTTTTTCGCCAGCCATTTCCATAACTATTTTCCATTCGGCGGGCTTAACGGTTTGTACCGATAGTCTACCAAGCCTTACAAGGTCCATATCTTGGAGTTTAGCATGCGCCTTAACATCTGCAAGCTTTACTGGTTTTTTAAGCTTTTTAAAGGGCTTAAAATCAACTACAAGCCATGCTGGATCGGGGGTGGTAGGGTCTTGGTAAGATTCCTTAACTACTTTAGCAATACCTACAATTTCCATGCCCTCATTAGAGTGATACCAAAAAGCGAGATCGCCTTTTTTAATGGATCTTAAATTATTGCGGGCGCCATAATTTCTAACGCCGTCCCAAAATGTTTGTTTGTCTTTTTCAAACTGATCCCAACTGTATTTGAATGGTTCCGATTTGATAAGCCAGTAATTCATTTTGAAAACTATTTAAGTCGTAAAATATTAAGCTAAATATTATGCTTCGCTTGCAAGTACGTCTGCTAAATGCAAGACTTTTAATCCGGAGTGTTTATGTGTTAAACAACCATCTATATGCATTAGACAACTCATGTCTGTACTGATAATGTATTCGGCACCGGTAGCAGCTGCATTGGTTGTTTTTTGATCTCCCATGGCAATACTGATAGGTTCAAATTTAACGGCAAAGCTGCCTCCAAATCCGCAACAGGTTTCTACGTCGTTCATCTCTACAAGCTCTAGACCTTTAACCTTGCTAAGTAGCTTACGCGGTTCTGTTTTTACATTACACTCTCTAAGTGCAGCGCAACTATCATGATAAGTTACCTTACCATTAAAAGTAGCGCCTACGTCATCGATTTTTAAAACGTTGATTAAAAAATCGGAGAGTTCGTAAATACGAGCCGATGTTTTTTTAGCAATATTTATTTGCGCAGAATTTTCGTAAAGTTTACCGTAGTAGTTTCTTACAAAACCGGTACAGCTAGCACTGGGTGCTACAATATAGTCTGTACCGTTAAAATCATCTAAAAACTTATCACAAACACTTTTTGATTCTGACCAAAAACCAGCATTAAATGCGGGTTGGCCACAACATGTTTGATTGGGGTTGTATTTGACCGTACAGCCAACTTTCTCCAACACTTTTACCATGTTAAACGCCACCTGAGGGTAGAGCTGATCAATAAAGCAAGGAATAAATAACTGTACGTTCATTTATTTATTTTTCACTACCTAAACGGTAGATGTATTTGTCTGCTAAAAAGCCTTTATCCGTTGTAGGATATTTTTCTTTGATTTCTTTATATAAAGCTAAAGCCTCTGCATTTTTTCCAGTAGTTTCTGATAACAGGGCAGCTCCTGTCTCTTATACACATCTCGCAG
>JAOASV010000179.1 GCA_030158535.1 Sediminibacterium sp. | reverse complement strand
GTATTGGTAGCAAGCCATCCTGGCAAATGAATATTAAAACCATCTAATAAATTATTAAAATAACCACTCCAACTAATGGCTACTACCATATTTCCAATGGCATAGTCGAGAATGAGGGCCCAACCAATAATCCACGCTACAAGTTCACCAAAAGAAACATAGGCATAGGTATACGCACTCCCTGCAATAGGCACCCTACTTGCAAACTCTGCGTAGCAAAGTGCACTAAACCCACAAGTGATGGCTGTAATTACAAATAGTAGTGAAATACCCGGACCACCATTAAAGGCAGCGGTACCAATGGTAGAAAATATACCTGCCCCAATAACGGCAGCAATACCCATAAAAGTTAAATCCTTTACGCCTAATACTTTTTTAAGTCCAGCGCCATGCCCTTCTGCAGCAGCAGCGTCTGAATTAATTTTTGCGATTGATTTTTTTCTAAATAAAGAATTTGACATGCGCTATAAATTGCGTTTAGTATGCGTAATAAAATGTAAAATTAATTTTCTCGTTGCATTAAATAATTAGCAAGCGATAATAGAGCTGTCTTTCGAGTACTGGTTACAGCAATATCATCTAAATTGGCGAGGGCCATTTGTAAATATTTTTCTTTGAGTTCGATAGCCCAAGCGTCTACATTACAAGCTTTAAATAGTTCCATTACCTGCGGCACTTTTTCTGGACCATTACTAGCAAGTAAGGTGTCAAGCTTGGCGCGCTGATCAGGTGTTGCTACTTCTAAAGCGTGCAGTAGTAGAAAGGTTTTTTTATTTTGTCTAATATCGCCACCTACTTCTTTACCAAATTTTTCAGGATCACCAAAAGCGTCTAAATAATCGTCCTGAATTTGAAATGCAATACCCAGGTTTTTTCCAAACTCATATAAGTGTTTGCAGTTGCCTGGTGTGGCACCGCCGAGTATGGCACCCATTTCTAAACTCGCAGCAAGAAGCACCGATGTTTTAAGGGTAATCATATGTATGTAAGCGTCCAGTGTAACCGATGGCATTTTTTCAAAATCCATATCCAGCTGCTGGCCTTCGCACACTTCTCTTGCAGTGGTATTAAAGAGACTTAATATTTTAGGTAGATACGCCGGATTAATGGTTTGTAATTTTTCATAGGCTCTAATGAGCATTACATCACCAGTTAATAAAGCGGTATTGTCACCATATTTAGTATGCACTGTTTGCATGCCGCGCCTAAGTGCTGCAGCGTCCATCATATCGTCATGAATGAGGGTGAAATTGTGGAACAGCTCTATCGCTGTAGCAAGGGACCAGGCGTCTTCGGTGATTTCACTAAAAAGCTCGTTGCCTAGCACACAAAGGATTGGTCTAATTCTTTTACCACCAATACTTAAAAAATATTCGCCGGGCTCATAAAGGCTTGCAGGGGCCGCCGGAAATTGCGCCACCCCAAAACGGGTTCCAAATTCGGCCACCAATTCTTTAAAATCATGCATACTACAAACCTAAATAATTATTAAAGAGCAACCTTAACTATTCTTTCAGTAATTCATATTTATTTTTGTAGGGTATTTTCAAACCCCCTTTATGAAAAAACTACTTTTTACCGCATGTCTTTTAATCGCCGCTTTTGCCGTGGGTGCTCAATCTTCAAAACCTATCCTTCAATCGATTGGTGTTAAAGTATACCCTGGTGCCATTACCTATAAGCAGTATAAGAACGAATCTGTGGCTAAAGAATTACTCGCTTATTTTAACGAAAACGGCTTTAGATTAACGGGTTTATACGAAAAGCATATGCCCATTCCTAATGCAGAGGGCTTACAGTGGTATGTGGGTGGCGGTGGTCACTTTGGCCTTTGGAATAACAGTTGGAGGCTCAGAAACCCGCCTAGCACGGCAGTATTTGCCATTGGCGTAGATGGAGTATTAGGTTTAGACTATAAAATACCCAATGCGCCCTTAGCCGTTAGTTTTGACTGGCAGCCCTCTTTTAATTTGGTGGGCCATACGTATTTTGAAGGCGGTTGGGGTGGATTAGCTGTTCGTTACACCTTTAAATAGGCTGTCCACAAATTCGTGCTTATCAAAGATGATGAGATCATCTATTTTTTCGCCTACCCCAATATATTTTACCGGAATTTTAAACTGGTTAGCAATGGCTAACACTACGCCGCCTTTTGCGGTACC
>JAOASV010000178.1 GCA_030158535.1 Sediminibacterium sp. | reverse complement strand
TCCATATCTCATGAATTTAAAATACACAAACCACATCCAGAGAATATCATTAAACCTTACTTGATGAGGTATATCTATGAACAGTTAAAAGAAAGAATATTATGAAAAATACATTAAACTATAAAGGCTTTATTGGATCTGTAAATTATACAGATGAAGATCAGGTTTTATATGGTAAAATTGAGGGTATATCTGATTTAGTTACTTATGAATCAACCGAAGTTGGGGATTTAATTAAACAATTTAAGATTTCAGTAGATGAATATATTGAGTCTTGTAAGCATTTTAATAAGCCATTACTAAAAAGCTTTAAAGGGTCCTTTAATGTTCGTGTTAAGCCTGAAATACACCAAAAGGCTGCTATGCTTGCCACTACAAAAGGAATCAGCTTAAATCAACTTGTGCAAAAAGCAATAGAAAGAGAAATAGAAGCTGCTTAACCGAAGATTTTTTCATAATTTTCTTGCTTAACTAAATATTTAGTTATAATATTGACTAAGAATTTAGTTATAATTGAAAATTGTCCCATATGAAGAAGTTGACTCAAGCCGAAGAACAAATCATGCAAGCATTATGGTCCCTGGATCAAGGGGGCTATATCAAAGATATTTTGGAAGCTTTGGAAGCGCCTAAGCCACATCATAATACAGTGGCAACCTTATTAAAAATTTTAGTGGATAAGGAGTTCGTTGGGATACAGAATCCGAATAGAAATAATTTCTACCATCCAATAGTGAGTAAAGCAGCTTATTCTGGTAAAAGAATAGAAGGATTGACCGAAAGTTATTTTGAGGGTTCTTATGCCAATGTAGTTTCCTTTTTAGTAGATAAAAAACAAATGTCGATTGAGGATTTGGAATTGCTTTTAGCACAACTTAAAAACAAGAGCCATGACTAGTCAATCCATATTACTTTATTTATTTCAAACTATTTTAATATCAGGATTATTTGTAGGCTACTATTGGGTGGCTTTAAGAAACAAAAAGTTTCACTATTATAATCGATTTTATTTGTTGTCTGCATCTGCAATTAGTTTGATTGTTCCTTTGTTGAATTTTGATTGGTTTTTGATTGAAGAGCCTATACTGTATGGCTCTTATGAGGTAATACAATATGTTTTGCCTGTTTCGAAATCTGTTACTTCTTTTAACTTTAGCTGGATGGACTTTGTGTTGACTGGCTCCATCCTAATTTCAATCACATTTTTAATCATGTTGTTGAAACAAATAGTTGAATTACAAAACCTTAAAAGAAAATCAATTGTAACACCAATGGATGGTTTTGATTTTGTACATACTAAAGAAGAAAATGCGCCTTTTTCATTTTTTAATAACCTTTTCTGGAAAGATTCAATTTCATTGCAAGACGAAGGTGGGCAGCAAATTTTTAAGCACGAAATAACCCATATAAAACAAAAACATACATGGGATCGAATTTATTGTCAAATTGTAGCTTCATTTTTTTGGGTGAATCCATTTAACTGGATCATACAGAAAGAACTCTTGACCATTCATGAATTCATCGCAGATGAGGAAGCGGTTGGTAATGCTAATGTAGAAATTTTTGCAAAAATGTTACTACAAGCACATTATGGGAATCATTTTTTAAATCCAACACATCAATTTTTTTATTCTTCTATTAAAAGACGCATCCTTATGTTAACAACATCAAAGAGTATTAAATATTCATATTTAAGAAGGGTGATGGTTTTGCCAATATTGGTAATTGCGGTTGGATTAGTGTCTATTAAAGTAAATGCAAAAGAGCGAATTGCAAATAAAGTAGAAGCGTTAAAAGCAGCTGTATTTCCAGTGATAACTGATACAGCTAAACCTACTGAAAAACTGAAATTTAAAAGTATCATAGATACTAGTATTGTTGATACAGGTGCGATTAAATCCGATTTGAAACAGGAGATGATTATTATAGATGGTCAACTTATGCATTGGGAAAAAATGAAAGATTTAAAGCCAAGTGACATTAAAGTTATAAATATGCTTAAAGGTGAAAATGCGACTGAATTTGGTTTTTCCGGCAAAAATGGCGTGATTTTTATCCAAACTAAATTTGCTGGATCCCAACCTGCATCAACTATTCCAGCAACACCTCCTCCACCTATTGAAGCGTCTTTAGCTCCTGTCGATCTTGTTTCTGTAGTGGGCACGAAG
>JAOASV010000177.1 GCA_030158535.1 Sediminibacterium sp. | reverse complement strand
GAAAGTCAAGCTTCTATTAATTCAGATTCAAAAGCGATAAGCATTAGCACTCCTTTAGCAATAGTAAATACTAAAAATATTGGCCCCAAGCGCAAGTATACTATTATACATATAAATGAATTAGAACGTTCTAATGAATCAATCTTACTGCATAATACAGGAGCTAATGAAAAAATTGTAAATGCCTTATATCAACAAAATAACTTCAAAGAACAACAAGATGTTCAAAAATATTTAACTATAAAATTAAATTTAAACAAATCTATAAATAGCTTAAACGACAACCATGAAAAATAAACTACTTATTCTGATAATAGCATTATTTGTTTCTAGGGTATTAAACGGACAATCCAATGAATTTAAATATGTAAAATTAAATACGGAGGAGCAGCTATTTGGTTCCCCTAAACCATATATTACACCAGTGAATTTTACATTTTTTAACAATCAAAATAAAGCCATAAAGATATATTTTGAAATGTATACAATTCATCAATTAGAAGATTTACCAAATCTGGATTCTATTTTGAATGATGCAAAACAAAATCTTTCTTATTTTGTCGATTCTTTTAAGAATGATGCAATTGCGCGCAGAGTTGACTATTTAGTTGTTCCTGAAATGGCCCCTCAATTTCGAATTAATAATAATATTCCCAATGCAACTAATTTTACATTAAAAAATAGTGAATTAGTAGAACTTAAGGTTAATTCAGACACTCTAAGAATTAAATTCCACACTCTAAATAAGTTAGATGTATTCAAAAAATATACTCCAGAAGGATTAAATAAAGGGGAACAGAATTTTCCTTTCATAATTAACATAATCGTAAATAATCTTGCTGATATTAAAACCTTGCCTGATACAATGCTCTCAAATTGTATAAATAGAATTAGAAAAGATGTTAATCGTTTTATTAATGATAAAGCTATAATTAATTATTCTTCAAAATTCAATGCAGTTTATAATATGAAAGATGGAAATCTAACACCCTTAGGTTCGAATAAAACTATCAGAACTACTTATTTGGGACAAAATAACCAATTGGAGTTAGGTGCTAATTATGGATTTAGATTTTTGTCTGGAGCCCCAGTTACACATGTTGAATTAGGCTTATTATTTCATAATCGCCAAAGAATTTATTCCCTTACTTATGAGTTAAATGGATTCTATTTAAAAGATAATTTAAATAGAATGGTAATCAACCAAAACAATTTTCTTAGCATTGGGATAACTCGTCCACTAAAAAACAAGAATTTGAATGAGTTTCATCTACTACCTTCTTTAAGTATTGGTAAGTTAATGCATCGAGAAGGGAATTGGTTGCCTGTAAACACTTATAGGCTTGGCTTGCCTGCAGTTAAATTTGGACACTTGCAATTCCAACCTGAATTATATTTTGGAAAATATGAGGGACAATCAAAGACTTCTGTAATGCCTTCAATTAAGTTTTCGATTTATAATTTTAGATAATTAAATCTACTTTTTTATAATTTTAAGGCTAAATCTGGTAAATTCAAAAGATTAACATTCAATTTGTATAAATTAAGACGATTTATGCTAGATTTACATTCAGTTCTTAACTAAAAAATCCTTGCATGTCTTTATCTATTTCAAATACAAAAAAATCAGCTAAGCTTTCTGCTGAGTCAAGGAAAATGATTTCTGCAAGCAGAGTTGCTGTAACCAAGGCAGTTAAAGAGTCAAAAAAAATGGGCTTAGAAATTACATTCCTCGAGAATGGCAAGATCTATAAAGAAACACCTGGTGGCAAACGAATAATTCTCTCAAAAATTACTGCCAAACCCGAGCAAGATTCTCCAGTAAAATTAATCAAAGGAATGGTACTTCATGCGAAGTTCTAAAAGACTCCCCGTTTTTTTCTGGTCCAAATGGATCTGGAAAATCAACTATTTATAAGGAGGCCAAAAAACATTTTAAATCAATCCCTTTTGTCAATGCGGACGAGATCGAACAGCTGTTGCATAAAAATGGGTTTGTTGATTTAGCTCAATTTGTCATTAGAATCAATAAAAGAACTTTTAACAATTTTCTCAAAGTTAATTCTGCAAAATCTATTATTAAAAAAGCAAAAGACGAAGGAAAAGCTTTTGAATGCATATTCCGCTGATAGTGAGCCAGTGATTCCGGGCAAAGTGAGCCACTTTATT
>JAOASV010000176.1 GCA_030158535.1 Sediminibacterium sp. | reverse complement strand
ATGCAGCAATGCGCGGAAGACGTGCAATTAAATCCATGGTGTCTTCAAAAACTGGACTCCAATAATCTTTTTTATTGATGCCTGTAGCGTATGCTTTTGCAAAATTACTTTCTGTTTGAAGTGCCATCACACCCGTAACAAACATAGTCATTGGATGTGTGGTAATAGGTAGCGCATCAATGGTTGCAAACACATGATTGGGTACATGACTTCTGCGCTGCCAAATACTAGTGATGTTTTCAGCATCTTGTTGTGTAGGAAGTTCACCTAATAACATTAAATGAAAAAGGCCTTCTGGTATTGGTTCGCCACCACCTGGTGCTTTTGGTAAACTCGCTTGTAGTTCTGGAATTGAATAACCCCTAAAACGAATGCCTTCTTGTGCATCTAATAAAGAAGTTTCGGTAACAAGTCCGGTAATGCCACGCATACCTTGGTACACTTGTGCAAGTGTAACTTCACCCACTTTTTTGGCACCATGGGTTTTAATAATTTCTTTGATTTCAAGGGCAGCAGTTTCTGCTTTCGTCTTAAACTTTTCTTTCAATAATTCCATTGCTACATCGTTTTTAAAAAAATCGTGCGTAAAGGTAAGCACAACTTGGTTTCTACAACAAAAGAATATCAAAGAAGTTTAATTCGTTAAGGCTTTTTAACGTTTCCTATTTAGGGGCCTTCTTATAGAGGTAAAATATCACAAAAAGGAAGATAAAATTGGGTATCCAAGCCGCCATTAATGGGGGCAAATTGCCTTTTGTGGCAAAAATGGTTGAAAAACGGTCTGTTATGATAAATAATGCGGCAATAATAAAGCCCACTGCTAGGTGCATACCACTACCCCCTCGTACTTTTCGCCCCCCTACAATGGCCCCAATAATGGTTAAAAGTAAGACCGTTACACAAGTGGCATCGCGTCTATAACGCTCCACTTTTAGTGCATTAAGCCCCTCGGAACCCCTTAATTTTTCAAGTTCAATAAAGCGGTTTAGTTCGGAAGTGGTTAGTTTGTCTTTGGTGTATTTATCCCTACTTAAATCGAGCGGACCAAAATTAAATGCCATGAGGCTTTGCGTGGTATAGGCTACTTTTTCTTGAAGCGGCATTACGGTGCGGTCTATAATAAATTCTAGTTTCCATTTTTTAGAAGCCGTATCCCAGGTAATTTGATCGGCTCTAATATTACGAACCAGTTTATTGTTTTTTAAAGTGTAGGCAAAAAATGGACCACCTCTTTTTGTGGCCGTATCGTACGAATAAATACCAGCATATGTAAATGAATCGATACGCAAATAAATGTTGGAGTTAGTTCCAACAAGCGCATTATAAGAACTGTTTTTGTCGATATATGTAGCTTCAAAACTACCTCTAATTTTATTGGCTTTAGGCACTACATATTGATTGGCAAACCATAGGACCATCGCTAACATCACACCACCCACAAAGTATGGGCGCAGCCATCTGTTGTAAGATGTACCACTGGCCAAAATAGCAATGATTTCAGAGTGTCCAGCCATTTTGGATGTAAAAAAAATAACCGCTAAAAAAACAAAAAGCGGAAGTAGTAGCGCAATAATATGTGGGATAAATCCAAAATAATAACTCGTAACAATATCTTTAAAACCTAAACCAGAACGTACAAAATCATCTGTCTTTTCACTTACGTCAATAACAATGGCAATCACTGCAAACAAAAAGATTGCAAAGAAAAAAGTGGACAGAAATTTTTTAAGTATGTACCAGTCAAGTTTTTTCATGTACCTACAATAAATTATAAACGCTGCTTTAAGATGGGCAGCATTTGCGCTTTCCAAGTAGCATAATTATTTGCCAAAATTTGTTTTCTTGCCTCCCCTACTAGCCACAAGTAAAAAGCCAAGTTATGAATACTAGCAATTTGAAGCCCTAATATTTCATCAGCTACAAACAAATGACGCAAATAGGCTTTCGAATAATAATTGCTAGAATGGCATGGAATACCCGTGTCTATTGGAGAAAAATCAGATGCCCACTTTTTATTTTTGATATTGATCACCCCTTCTGATGTAAACAACATACCGTTTCGGCCATTGCGGGTAGGCATTACACAGTCAAACATATCAACGCCTCTATCAATGCATTCTAAAAGGTTCCAAGGTGTTCCAACACCCATTAAATAACGGGGTTTATTGGTAGGTAAATTTTCGGTACAAAGAGAAGTATACTCGTACATCATTTCTTCAGGCTCCCCTACGCTTAATCCACCAATGGCGTTACCCGCACAATTAGTAGAAGCAATAAACTCGGAAGAGGCAACCCGCAAATCCTTAAAGGTACTGCCCTGAATAATCGGAAATAAATTTTGCGTATACCCATATTTATCGGGTGTTTCAGCGAGTCTTTTGATACAACGCTCTAACCAGCGGTGCGTAAGTTCCATACTTTTTTTAGCATAGGTATACTCACTTGGATACGGCGGACATTCGTCAAAAGCCATGATAATATCGGCGCCAATACTGCGCTGAATATCCATCACCGACTCCGGTGTAAATAAATGTCTACTACCATCAATATGCGATTGAAATAAAACACCTTCTTCGGTAATTTTTCGGTTGGCGGCCAAAGAAAAAACTTGATACCCACCACTATCCGTTAGTATGGGTTTTTGCCAACCATTAAATTTATGAAGGCCACCAGCTGCTTCGAGCACTTCGGTGCCAGGTCTTAAATATAGATGATAGGTATTACCCAAAATAATTTGAGCCTGCACTTCTAGTGAAAGCTGCTGTTGCGTAACCGCCTTAACCGTCCCTACGGTGCCCACAGGCATAAAAATGGGGGTTAAAATTTCACCATGATCGGTTTGCATCACACCGGCTCTTGCACCCGTGCCGGTAGCCGTATTTTGAAGTTGGAAGGTTAGTGCAGCCATGGCCACAAAAGTAGCACAAAACCACTATTTTTGCGCTCATGAACGTAGCTCCCATCATTTGGACCCTTATTTTCTATATTTTTTGTTCGGTAGTAGCCATTCAACTCTTTTATTACCTCTATTTCTTTATTCGTTTAGCATTTTATAAAAAAACAACGCCTACGGAGCAAATGGAACACGCTGTTTCGGTGGTGATATGTGCAAGAGATGAAGCGCACAATTTGGTACAAACACTTCCGGCTGTTTTGGTACAGGATTATAAAAGTAGTTTTGAAGTAGTGCTGGTAAATGATAATTCAACGGATGATACCAAGTACCTAGTTGATGAATTTAAAAAGGCTTTTAAAAATATCAACCACGTTTTATTAACCCAGGAAGCTAAGATGATAGCAGGAAAAAAGTTTCCTTTATCGATGGGTATTAAAAGTGCGAAATACGAAATTGTATTACTTACAGATGCAGACTGTGTGCCTGCCACCGAGCACTGGATTAAAAAAATGCAAGCGGCTTACACAGACAATATCGAAATTGTACTTGGCTATGGCGCATACCGCAAAAAGCCAGGCTTTTTAAATAAACTGATTCGTTTTGAAACATTCCACACTGCTTTACAGTATTTGACCTATGCTTTAAGCGGCAATCCGTACATGGGTGTTGGCCGAAACCTGAGCTATAAAAAACAAGTTTTTTTACGCAACAAAGGCTTCTCTTCTATTAATCAAGTACCTAGTGGTGATGATGATTTATTTATCAATCAGGTAGCAACAGCGCGCAATACAGCGGTTTGCATTGACCCTGATACCCATACATTAAGTGAGCCAAAATCCACGTGGAACGAATGGATGGCACAAAAGTACAGACACTACACAACGAGTCGTTATTATAAATCCAATCATAAATTGTTATTAGGTCTTTATAGTACCTCTCAGTTTTTATTGTATCCACTACTTATTGTTTCTATCATTTTTTATAGTTGGTGGATTAGCCTTGCGGTATTTGGTGTTCGATTTTTAATTCAGGCCTATGTATTTTATAAAGGCATGAAAAAATTAAACGAACTAGACCTCTGGCCGCTCTTTATTGTATTTGATATTTTTATGTTTTTTTATTACTTATTTACCCTACCCGCCATATGGAAAGCACCCCGGAAAAATTGGGATTAATTGAAAAGTATTTTAGTGACTTTACCCCCAAGCAAACGGCTCAATTTGCAGGGTTAGAGGAACTTTATAAAGACTGGAACAGCAAGATCAATGTGGTGTCCCGCAAAGACATAGAAAGCATTTATTTACACCATGTGCTGCACTCTTTAAGCATTGCTGCAATGGCTAATTTTGAACCAGGTACCGAAGTGATTGATATTGGTTGTGGTGGCGGGTTTCCGGGCATTCCGCTGGCTATATTTTTTCCAGAAGTAAAGTTTCATTTGGTAGATAGTATTGCTAAAAAATTAAAAGTAGTAGAAGCCGTAGCAGAAGGCGTTGGTCTCACCAATGTAACCACGCAACACTGCCGTGCCGAAGAAATCAAAAATAGAAAATTTGACTTTGCCGTTTCAAGAGCGGTTGCCCCATTAAAAGATTTATGGCAGTGGGCTGGACCCCTATTAAAAAAGGGACACAAACAAGAAATACCAAATGGTCTTATTTGTTTGAAAGGTGGCGACTTGGCACAAGAAATTTTTGAAAGTTTGTTAAGACCAAAAATGATTCCGGTGTACCGCTTATTTGCAGAACCTTATTTTCAGGAAAAATTTATACTTCACGTTACCAAGTAAGCTTACTTTTTTTCGATGAGCCTTTCAAATACATGAAACACGGCTGGGCAAAACGTAACATTTTTTAAAGTGATGGCAGGGCGTTTAAAAAACACGTCTTCATCGGTGTAAGGGAAACGTTCACAATCGGAAGGACGTTTATCGTAAATGCTACAAAAATTATCGGACCCTAAAAATGGACATGGCTTTGTATTGGCTACATAATCGCCATCGTTATCCATTACCAAATACTTATCTATAAACTCCGTTTCGCGCATGCCCACGTGTTTGCTAATGCGTTTGATATCTGGCCCTTTAAAGCGGGGCGAGTAGTTTTTACAGCAGGCTGCACAGTCTAAACAGTCAATTTTTTCAAAAGCTTCATCATGAAGGTCTGGGAGGACCTTTAAAAGACTCTTTTTATCCGGCTTTTGGAGGAACTGCTTGTACTTTTTCTCGTGGTCGGCGGCTGTTTTTTCCCAGTTTTCAAGTGAAATCTCATTCATACTACAAGATTAGGACGATTTGTGCAGAATTTCATCCACAGTTTATCAACGGCTTCCACAAAAGCTCCAATTTGAGGCCTTGTGCCCGTACCTTTGCGCCCATTACGGACAATTTTTACTACACGATTATAATTTAGTTTATGGCAAACTTATTTGAACAACAAGCACAGGAGTTTTCGGGTCGTCACATTGGCCCTAATGCAGCAGACACCAAAACCATGTTAGACGTGATTGGTGCTGGCACATTAGACCAGCTTATTGATAAAACAATTCCTGCGGCTATTAAAATCAATCATTTGTTGGATATCCCGGCTCCTATTTCGGAGTTTGAATATTTAACCAGTTTACAAACTGTTGCCGCTAAAAATAAAGTGTACAAAAATTACATTGGCCAGGGCTATTATGGCACGATCACGCCAAGTGTTATTTTAAGAAACATTTTTGAAAATCCAGGATGGTATACACAGTACACGCCTTACCAAGCAGAAATTGCGCAAGGCCGTTTAGAAAGTTTATTAAATTTTCAAACGATGGTTACCGACCTTACTGGTTTACCTATTGCAAACGCATCATTACTTGATGAAGCAACTGCTGCTGCAGAAGCGATGGCACTTGCTTTTCATCATATCAACAAATCTGATGTTGCTACAAAACCTAAATTATTTGTAGATAAAAATATTTTCAAGCAAACTAAAGATGTACTCGTTACACGCGCAGAGCCTATTGGCGTAGAAATTGTAGTGGGTGATTTTTTAACCGCTGCCATTGACGAAACTTATTTTGGCGCAATGCTTCAATATCCAAACAGCAATGGTGCCGTAGAAGATCAACGTGCGTTTATTGATAAAGTGCACAGTGTGGATGGTTTAGTGATTGTTGCCACCGATTTATTAGCCCTTACGCTTTTAACACCTCCTGGTGAGCTTGGTGCTGATATTGCACTGGGTAGCGCACAGCGTTTTGGCGTTCCAATGGGATTTGGCGGACCACATGCTGCATTTTTTGCCACAAAAGATGATTTCAAAAGAGGTATGCCAGGCCGTTTAATTGGTGTAAGTATTGATGCGCAGGGTAACCGTGCATTACGTATGGCGCTTCAAACAAGAGAGCAGCATATTAAAAGAGAAAAAGCAACTTCAAATATTTGTACCGCGCAAGCATTACTAGCTAATATGGCTGCTATGTATGCAGTATACCATGGACCTAAAGGTTTAAAAAATATTGCATCACGCGTGCATCAATTGGCAGCTGCTGTAGCAAATGGTTTAAACGACATGGGGCTTTCTCAACAAAATAAATTTTTCTTTGACACGATAACCATCAGTGGTGTTGATGCTGCAAGCTTAAAAGTAAATGCAGAAAAAGCGGGTATCAATTTCTTTTATGCTGCCGATGAAAAAGTAATTGTAAGCATTGATGAAACTACAAGCATTGCAGATGCAAATGCCATTCTTGCTGTGTTTGCTAGCACTACAGGAAAGTCAGCTACTACTTTAACGGCTGCTTCTATCGAAAGTACTGCAAGCCATATCCCACAAGGATTACAAAGAAGTACCGATTATTTAACACACCCTGTATTTAATACGCACCACTCTGAAAGTCAGATGATGCGTTATATTAAATCTTTAGAAAATAAAGACCTGTCTTTAAATACGTCGATGATTTCACTTGGTAGCTGTACCATGAAATTAAATGCGGCTACAGAAATGATGCCAGTAAGTTGGCCGGCATTTGGTGGACTACATCCATTTGTTCCAACCAATCAAACAGAAGGTTACCAACAAATCTTAAAAGAGTTATCTTATTATTTATGTCAAGCAACTGGATTTACCGCTTGTAGCTTACAACCCAATAGTGGTGCACAAGGTGAATATGCTGGACTTTTAACCATTCGTGCATATCATAAAGCAAATAAAAATGAGCACCGTAATATTGTACTCATTCCTATCAGCGCGCACGGTACCAACCCTGCAAGTGCTGTAATGGCGGGCTTTAAAGTGGTAGTGGTTAAATGTGATGAGGCTGGTAATATTGACATGAACGATCTACAACAAAAAGCAGAACAGTATAAAGAGACCTTAGGTGGACTAATGGTTACCTACCCTTCTACACATGGTGTATTTGAAGAAACCATTAAAGACATTTGCGAACTGATTCATGTAAATGGAGGTATGGTATATATGGACGGTGCGAACATGAATGCACAGGTTGGTTTAACCAGCCCGGGTATGATTGGTGCCGATGTGTGTCACTTAAACTTACACAAAACATTTGCCATCCCACACGGTGGTGGTGGACCTGGCATGGGCCCTATTTGTGTAAATGATAAACTTGCGCCGTTTTTACCAGGTCATCACCAAACTGGGGATCCTGCATACGCTGTAAGTGCTGCGCAGTATGGTTCTGCAAGTATTTTACTGATTAGTTACGCATACATTAAAATGTTAGGCGCGCAGGGTATTAAAGACGCTACAGCTTACGCTATTTTAAATGCGAACTATATGAAAGCGCGCTTAGAAAAGTTTTATCCAATTTTATATACTGGCAAAAACGGCACTTGTGCGCATGAATTTATTGTTGACTTAAGACCGTTTAAACAAACAGCGGGCGTAGAAGCAGAAGACGTTGCGAAGCGTTTAATTGATTATGGTTTCCACGCACCAACCATGAGTTTCCCAGTAGCTGGCACCATCATGATTGAGCCAACAGAGAGTGAAGACAAAGCCGAGTTAGACCGTTTTTGTGATGCCATGATTGCGATTTACCATGAAATCAAAGACATCGAATCAGGTAAATC
This sequence comes from Sediminibacterium sp., assembly GCA_030158535.1. Classification (GTDB taxonomy): domain Bacteria; phylum Bacteroidota; class Bacteroidia; order Chitinophagales; family Chitinophagaceae; genus Sediminibacterium. The sequence goes on along the minus strand of JAOASV010000176.1, from coordinate 1,438 downwards.
AGACAAACAAAACAATCCATTAAAAAATGCACCGCATACCCAAAGCGTTGTATGTGCAGAAACCTGGAACTACAGCTACTCTAGACAAACTGCAGCTTTTCCATTACCATATGTGGCACTCAATAAGTTTTGGCCAACTGTAGCAAGAATTAACAACACACACGGAGATAGAAATTTAGTTTGCACCTGCGAACCAGTTTCTTCTTATGCAAACGATTAAAAATTTATAACAATGGGCGTAGCCGATCAATTAGCACAAATGAAAGCAGAAAAAGCAGCAGCAAATTTAAAAGCTGGTCAAGATTTTTTAGAACAAAATAAAACAAGACCTGAAGTAACCACTTTGGAGTCTGGTTTACAGTACGAAGTATTAACAGTAGGCGTTGGTGAAAAACCACTTGCACACAATGAAGTAACTTGTCATTACCATGGAACATTAATTGACGGTACTATTTTTGATAGTTCTGTACAAAGAGGACAGCCTGCTTCTTTCCCATTAAATATGGTGATTAAAGGTTGGACCGAAGGATTACAATTAATGCCTACCGGTAGCAAATGGCGCTTTTTTATTCCACCACATTTAGGATATGGAGACCGTCAGGTAAGTGCAGTAATTGGAGCCAATAGCACACTTATTTTTGATGTAGAACTAATTAGTTTTATCTAGAATATTATTTTGATTTGAGCGCTTCTGCGTAGGTTTCTAACACACGTTTACGCGCCACTTCATGCACAACTATAGGATTTGGATACTCGAAACCACCTAGTTCGGGTATCCATTTTTTTATGTACACAAGGTTCTTATCAAATTTCTCGGTTTGCAGGGTTGGATTAAACACCCTAAAATAAGGCGCTGCATCACAACCACTGCTACTTGCCCACTGCCATCCACCATTGTTGGATGCTAAATCAAAGTCTAGTAATTTTTGCGCAAAATAAGCTTCGCCCCAGCGCCAATCTATGAGTAAATGTTTGCACAAAAACGAAGCCGTAATCATGCGCACACGATTATGCATAAAACCTGTTGCATTTAATTCGCGCATACCCGCATCCACAATTGGATAACCGGTAGTGCCGTTGCACCAGTGTTCAAATTCTTTTTCATTATTGCGCCACTTAATAAAATCGTATTCTTTTTTAAACGACTCGCCCCTTCCCACTTTTGGAAAATGAAACATGATTGCATGGTAAAAATCGCGCCAAATAATTTCATTCACATACGTTTCATTTAAAGGCAGAGCTTGTAATAAAATTTCACGTACGCTTACGGTTCCAAACCTAAGGTGCACACCCATCTTAGACGTACTATTTTCTATGGCTGGAAAATTTCGGTTGTCGGTGTATTTTTTTACAATATTTACATCGAGTACATTACCCGGAAAACTGGCAGCAGCAGATCCTGTAAAACCCATAGAAGCCAGTGTAGGCATGGGCTCAG
>JAOASV010000175.1 GCA_030158535.1 Sediminibacterium sp. | reverse complement strand
TTGCTGCTTTGACAAAGACGCCACACATCAATTGGGCAATTTAAAAGACATGCCTTTTAGAGAAGTCTGGAAAAGCCCCGCATACCATGCTTTTCGAAAAAATTTAATGACCTCCCGAAAGTCAATCGATATTTGTGCCAATTGCAGTGAAGGCCTAAGCGTTTGGGAAGATTAAACCTGCAAAGCATCTTTAGCAATTGTGCATTACTATTGCTGCCTCCTATTTTTCATCCACAAAAGCGCGCACACACAGATCTAAGTTTATCTTTAAGGCATGAAAAAAATAGCATCCCTTTTAGTGCTACTAGCGTGCACTTTTCATGTATTCGGACAACCCGTTCGCAACTTTGAATTTAGAGGCGTATGGATTGCCACAGTAGAAAATATTGATTGGCCTAGTAAAAGAGGCCTTCCTGCGCAAACACAACAACAAGAGTTTATAAAAATCTTGGACATGCATCAAAAAAATGGCATGAACGCTGTGGTTGTTCAGGTGCGCCCTGCAGCTGATGCAATGTATCCTTCAAGTTTTGAACCGTGGTCAGAATATTTAACGGGTAAGCAAGGTTTAGCGCCAGAACCGTTTTATGATCCACTTGCTTTTATGATTGAAGAAACGCACAAACGTGGCATGGAATTTCATGCATGGCTAAATCCATACCGTGCTGTTTTTAATATCAACAGATCATCAGTAGCAGAAAATCACATTACCAAAGAGCATCCCGAATGGTTTTTAATTTATGGAGATAAAAAATATTTTGATCCAGGACTTCCTGCTGTTCGTTCACATACGTCAGCGATTGTAAAAGATTTGGTAACGAGATATGCTATTGATGCGGTGCATATGGATGATTATTTTTACCCGTACCGTATTGCAGGAAAAGAATTTCCAGACCAAGCAAGTTTTGCAAAATATGGGAAAGGATTGTCTAAAGACGAATGGAGAAGAAGTAATTGTGATAGCATTATTGTGCAGCTCAAAAAAACAATACTAGCAACTAATGCGCGCGTTAAATTTGGCATAAGTCCGTTTGGTGTTTGGAGAAATAAAACACAGGATCCAAGAGGTAGTGAAACAAAAGGAGGTCAAACCAATTACGATGATTTGTATGCTGACATTTTACTCTGGCTACAAAAAGGTTGGATCGATTATGTAGTACCGCAACTCTATTGGGAGCGTGGTCACAAGCTAGCGGACTATGATGTACTTTTAAAATGGTGGAATGATTATGCCTATGGCAAGCACTTATACATTGGGCATGGCATTTACAGAGCAGGTACCAATGATGCTTGGAAAAATTACAACCAAATTCCAGACCAAATTAATTTATTGCGCTCCTTTACAACCACACAGGGTAGTGTGTTTTACAACAGCAGTACTTTTGCAAAAAATCCAAACGGTTGGAATGATAGTTTGCAAAACAATCATTATAAATATCCAGCGCTTGTGCCTCCAATGCCATGGTTAGATAATGTTGCACCCGATGCACCAACGATTCAAAAAAAGAGTACCAATAATTATGTAGTAAATTATAATGGCAAAGAAAAAATAAAATCATTTGGTATTTTTTCTTGTGGCGTGGGCGTTAAACCAAATACTAAAAATGCACAACTCGTAAAATTATTGGTTGCTACAAAAACAGCTGTTGTTGACATCAGTAATATGGCACAAAAAAAGAATGAAAAACTGTATGTGGCATCTGTAGATCTCAACAACAATGTAAGCGGCCTAGTAGAACTCAATTAAAACTTTCCGTATTTTTTATCTACTGCTACAAAGCGGTAGTCAAAAATATGGGTAAGCTGTGCTTTTACAAATAAAGCATGTGCAATATCGCCTAGTATCCCAAGAGGAAGTTTGTAATGTACAATATCTGTCATTTCAACGCCACCTTCGATTTCCTTAAAATGATGCTGGTGATGCCACATGCTATAGGGGCCAAAACGCTGTTCGTCCACAAAATATTTGTGGTCCTCTACATGGGTGATTTCGGTCATCCAGTATAGTGGAATACCTAAAACGGGTTTTACCGTGTATTCAATAATTTGTCCCGGATACATACGCTCGCCATGGTATTTGCTAATAATATTAAAACCAAGGTTATCTGGAGTAATGGCAGCTAAATTAGAAGGCTTGCTAAAAAAGTCCCAAGCTTCGGCTAGTGAAATTGGAATTTTTTGAACCGTTTTGATCGTATATACTTTAGACATAAGGGTCGTTTAGCTTACAACAAAAATGGAGTATAAATGTTTGACTAAATTTTAATTAAAAATACGGGTGCACCACCCTCAAGTAACCATAGAAATTTTACCTTTAAGCATGATCACTAAAACAGAACAACAAGCCGCCTTTAATACCATGATGCAGGGACTTAACCCAGCACAAAAAAAAGCAGTTGATAATATGGAAGGGCCCGTTATGGTGATTGCTGGCCCTGGAACTGGAAAAACACAAATTTTAGGCGCACGTATTGGTAAAATATTATTAGAGAGCGATACCCGTCCCGAAAATATTTTATGCCTTACCTACACAGATGCTGGTGTGGTAGCCATGCGCAAAAGACTACTCGATTTTATTGGACCTGACGCCTACAAAGTAAATCTCTATACTTTTCACGCTTTTTGCAATGATATCATTCAAGAAAATTTATCCTTGTTTGAAAAAACCAGTTTAGATCCTATTTCTGATCTTGAAAAAATTGCGCTCTTTAAAACATTAATTGATCAGTTTCCAAAAAATCATCCACTAAAAAGATATAGAGGCGATGTATATTTTGAGATCAATAATTTGCAGCAACTTTTTTCTACCATGAAAAAAGAAGGTTGGACGCCAGAATATATAAATACCTGTATCGATGCCTTTATTGCAGACATGCCCAACCGAGAAGAGTTTGTGTATAAGCGCGCCTACAAAGGGTTTAAGGCAGGCGACCTCAAAGAAAATAAGATTGAGGAAGCAACAGAAAAAATGGAAAAGTTACGTGCAGCAGTGGCCGCTTTTCCGGTGTTTCAACAAATGATGCGCGCAAAAAACAGGTATGATTTTGATGACATGATTAACTGGGTGATTCGTGCATTTGATGAAGACAAATATTTACTTGTTCGCTACCAAGAGCAATACCAATATATATTGGTAGACGAATACCAAGACACCAGTGGAACACAAAATAAATTGGTAGAGCAACTCATTAGTTTTTGGGATACCCCCAATATTTTTGTTGTAGGTGACGACGATCAAAGTATTTACCGTTTTCAGGGCGCCAACATCGAAAACATGCAAGCTTTTGCCGATAAGTTTTCGGATAGCTTGCTTACAGTCGTACTCACCAACAATTACCGCTCTACGCAGGCCATATTAGACGTTTCCAAAACCCTTATCGATAAAAACGAAGAAAGGCTTGTCAAAAAAATTGAAGGCCTCAGTAAAGACTTGGTAGCCTCCAATACAAATTTGACGCCCCTAACGCATACCCCAGTAATTGAAGTATATGAATCGCCAAGGGCCGAAATGATTGGTATCACAACGGCTGTAGAAGCGCTGATCAACAGTGGTACTGCGCCCGGGCAAATTGCCGTGATTTATAAAGAAAACAAGTATGGCGAAGAATTAGGCGCTTATTTTAAAGAAAAAAATATCCCTTATTACAGCAAACGAAGTGTAAATATACTAGACCAACCCACACCTCAAAAACTAGTAAAGCTACTTACCTATTTAGCCGCAGAGCATGATATACCCTATGGTGGAGATGAACTCTTATTTGAAATTTTACATTTTGACTGGTTTCAAATTCCGCCCATCGAAATTGCCAAACTAAGTGCTGCAGTTGCGGACCGCAGATTTGGTGACAATAAAACATCACTGCGCAGACTTATTGCAGAAAAATTAACGGGCCAAGGAGAAGATTTATTTTCAAAAGAAATACCGGGCTTGCAAGCAGCTGCAACCTTTATCGAAAAAGTCATTGCAGATGTTCCCAATGAAACATTACAAACATTGTTTGAAAATTGTATCAAAGAATCGGGCTTACTCCGCTGCATTATGGAAAGCCCGGATAAGCACTGGGAATTAAAATTATTAACCGGACTCTTTGATTTTATAAAAGAAGAAACGCGCAGAAACCCAAGGCTCAGCTTAGATGCACTAGTTACTATTTTTTCGCTGATGAATAAAGAGGGACTTGCACTTCCGTTAGCAAAAATAAGTGGCAGCCATAGCGCAGTCAATTTATTAACCGCACACGGTTCTAAAGGACTAGAGTTTGAACACGTATTTGTTGTGGGCTGTAATGCAAGCAATTGGGAAAAGAAAAAGAAACCGGGCGGAGGATACCAATTACCAGATACCATTTTTGTTTCTGGCCCAGCGTTTAAAGAGGAGGAAGAACTCAGACGCCTGTTTTATGTAGCATTAACAAGGGCTGCAAAGCATTTACACATTAGCTATACGCAGTATAAAAATGATGGTAAAGAAATAGAGCCATCTTTATTTGTTGCTGAAATTATAGATGGTTACGCACTCATGCCTACTAAAATAAATATATCAGAAGCACAATTAAGTGAATTTGCGCTGATTGGTTTTAGTAAAGAACAAGCGCCAGAAATCGAAAAAGAAGAAGCTGATTTTGTAGATAAGCTCCTCGATAAATTTGTCATGAACGTAACGGCGCTTAACAACTACCTTAAATGTCCATTACAATTTTATTATAACAATTTAGTTAGAGTGCCTTCTGGCAAATCAGAAGCCACCGAATTTGGATCTGCGGTTCACTTTGCACTTGAAATGCTATTTCAAAAAATGCAAAAGAACAATAACGTATTTCAATCCAAAGAATTATTTATTTCGGATTTTAATTGGTACATGCACCGTCACAGAGAAAATTTCACCAAAGAACAATTTGATAGAAGAATGGAGTATGGTGAAATTGTATTAACCAATTACTACGACGCTAATATTGGTAGCTGGAATAAAGTAATGCTCGCAGAAACCAATATTAGAAATGTGGTTGTAAAAGGTGTGCCTTTAAAAGGTAAATTAGACAAGATAGAATTTGACGGCAAAAGCGTCAATGTAGTAGACTACAAAACGGGTGATATTGATAAAGCCAGACCTAAAATAAAGCCACCGCATGACAAAGACCCTAACGGGGGCGACTATTGGAGACAGGCCGTTTTCTACAAAATTTTGATTGACAATTACCCTTCCAAAGACTGGGAAGCCATCAGTGCCACTTTTGATTTTATTGAACCCGATAAAAATGGTGTGTATAAGCAGGAAAAAGTAGTGGTGACACCTCAGGATATCGCAACTGTAACGAACCAGATAGAAACGGTATGGCAAAAAATTAAAAACAAGGAATTTTATACGGGTTGTGGCAAAAACGAATGCCATTGGTGTAATTTTGTCAAAACAAATAAGATATCCATTGCGCTTCATGAACTAAATGAAGATCAAGACGAATCTGGAGATTAGCCTATGTTTGCGCTTTCAATACAAAAGATGTTTAAATCAGTTGGTGCAGTAGCCCTCATGTTAGTTATAAGCTTGTACCTAACGGGTTGTGCCAATATCATTCCGCCTGGTGGTGGTCCTAGAGACAGCTTGCCACCTAAATTAGTGGTAGCCTTACCCAAAGACTCTGCAACCAATGTGCGTACTAAAAATTTTATGCTCAGTTTTGATGAATACTTAACGCTTCAGGGTATACAAGAAAACTTAATCGTATCGCCTACTGTCAAAAACACACCCATTATAGATTACAAACTGAAAAATGTAACGATAAAATTTAAAGACTCTTTAGAAGAAAACACAACCTACACATTAGACTTTGGAAAAGCCGTTGTGGATGTTAACGAGTCAAATATGGCAAAAGGTTTTAGGTATATTTTTTCTACGGGTTCCACAATCGATAATGGTAATTATAATGGCCATGTAATTGTAGCTGCTACCGGCAAAGTAGACAGTACCCTTATTGTTGTACTACATAATAACTTAAACGATACGTCTATTTACAAGAACACACCTAGGTATTATACACGTGTGGATGGGAAAGGCAATTTTAGTTTTAGAAACTTAGCGCCAGGCAGGTATGCAGCTTATGTAATCCCGACTAATTTTTCTAGAAAATACGATGATAGTACAAACTATTTTGGTTTTTTAAACGAACAGGTAGTGGTGAGTGAAAAAACAAAACCAGACACGATTTATGCTTTTGAAGCATTTAAAAAAATTGAAAAAAAGATCTACGCTGCTACTAATACAAAGGATGCAAAAGAAGACAAGCGGTTAAAATACAATGTTTCTTTTAACAATGGTGAGCAAGATTTATTATCTCCACTAGAATTAACATTTGCAAAAAAAGTTAGTATCAAAGATAGTGCTGCTATTAAACTAGTTGATACGAGTTTCGTACCCAAAGAGGATTATACCCTTGCACTGGATAGCGCTGCTACTAAATTAAGTATTGGCTACAACTGGCCAGCTGGCGAACCTTTTAAACTATTGCTAACAAAGGGTTTTGTAGCTGATAGCCTTGGCAATACCACTGCAAAATCAGACACTTTATCATTTTACACGAAAAAAGAAGCCGATTACGGACTTATCAAGTTTAAGTTCCCTAATATCGATACAACACGTCACCCTGTATTGCAAATCATCGAAAGAAATGAAGTGATAAATAGTTACGCTTTAACGAGTAATCAACTCCTTATTAAAAGATATAAACCGGGTAGCTACGAATTAAGAATACTCTTTGATACCAATAAAAATGGTATTTGGGATACGGGTTCATTTCAAGTCAACAAAAGACAGCCAGAAATTGTTATAGAAATTCCAAAGCCTATTTCTGTGCGTAATAACTGGGATAATGAAATAACGGTTACTTGGTAAAAAATTAAAGTATGCAATTACCTTCTTCCTTACTTGAAAATGCAGTGGCCCAATTTGCCAAGCTACCTGGTATTGGAAAAAAGACAGCCTTACGTCTTGTTTTGCATATACTCAAGCAAGACACCGAAGATGTTACCATGTTTGGTGATACCATAACAAAAATGCGCAAAGAAATTAAGTTTTGTCAACGCTGCTATAATATCAGTGATGGCAATATTTGTTCTATTTGTTCGAATAGTGCGCGCAACCAACAAATCATTTGTGTGGTTGAAAATATTAGAGACGTTATTGCCATAGAAAGCACCGGTCAATTTAATGGCACTTACCATGTACTTGGCGGTATTATTTCTCCCTTAGACGGTATTGGGCCAGAGCAACTAAATATTGAAGCGCTCGTAGCTAGAATCGAAAAAGAAAGCACCGAAGAAATCGTTTTTGCGCTCAATCCAACCATTCAGGGAGATACCACCATCTATTATATCCAAAAAAAGATAGCGCCGATGGGTTGCAAGGTTACTACCATTGCTAGAGGTATTGCTTTTGGTGGCGAACTTGAATATGCAGATGAAATGACACTTGCCAGAAGTATTACCAATAGACTACCGGTAGGTCAATACGTAAAATAAACTCTACAACATGAAAGCTTGGTTAAAATGGTCACTCGGACTCATTGCACTCATAGGTATTTTAGGTGGCGGCTTTGCATGGTGGGTATACCACAAACCACACCGCAATATTAACAATGAAGTAGCGGTTAAAGCGACTACAAATACACTACTTGACGCTTTTAAACAAAATGAAAAAAAAGCAAGTACACAGTACACCGATAAAGTATTAGAACTAAGCGGTACCGTAAAAGAAGCATCCAAAAATGAAGCAGGTAACTGGGTCGTAAATATTGAAAACGATGCGCATACGGGTAGTATTACGGTTGCATTTAGTACTTTACAAAATTCGTTACAACCCTTTGATAGCATAGCATACAAGGGTATTTGCGCGGGCTATTTTCCAGAAGATAATAATATTGTCATCAATGAAGCAGTGCTATTGTTTAAAGGAAAAACGGACACTACAAAAACAGTTGCGCAAACTGTAACACCCATACAAGATACCCTACTTAATTTTTCTACCAAAAAAGGAAGTATAAAATTTGTGTCTCCCACAGACGCGGATGTGAGTGCTATTAACAACGAAGTGTCAAGTAAAATAAGCGCTACTGGAGAAATACGTTTTAGTTTATTATTTAAAGGATTTCAATTTAAGTACGCCGAAATGCAAACGCATTTTAATGAAGAATATGTAGAGAGTGAAAAATATCCAAGGGCTAGTTTTACCGGCACCATTCAAAATATTAAAAGTATTGACTTTACAAAAGATGGTAAATACAGCGCCAAAGTTGTTGGAACTTTAGCCATGCATGGTGTAACAAAACCAGTTCAAACCACCGCAACCTTAAACATTCGTAAAGGCAGTATTGGCGCCACTGCCATCATGAGCATCAGTATGTCAGATTTTAATATTGACGCAAGCGCGGTTACCGAAAAAGTAGACCTAGAAATTAATTGTAATTACACACAATTATAGGGTTTTACCTATCTTTGCGTCCTGCACGGGCGGATTTGTTTATTGTTCAGCCTGTACATTCGAGTAGACCCCTACTTTCGAACACAATCGAACTAATAAACGTATGATAGCAACGCCCCCCTTAACGCTCCCTACGTTTTTAGCAAGATCATGTAATAAGTGGATCAACCATTTGTAAACTACCTATGAGATGCGTATTAAAAACGAATTAGAACAAAGAATTTTAGTGATTGATGGCGCTATGGGCACCATGATTCAACGTCACAAATTAGAGGAAGCCGATTACCGTGGTGAACAATTTAAAAATTGGCATACCGACGTAAAAGGCAATAATGATATGCTTTGCATTACACAGCCAGACATTATTGTAGGTATTCACAAACAATATTTAGCAGCAGGTGCCGATATTATTGAAACCAATACATTTAGTAGTACCACTATTGCGATGGCCGATTATGATATGCAATCCTATGCTTATGCATTAAACGTGGCGGCCGCAACCTGCGCTAGACGTGCTGTTGAAGAGTTTGCAGCAGAACATAAAGATAGCGGACCAAAATTTGTTGCTGGTGCGATAGGACCGTTAAATAAAACACTCAGTCTTTCGCCAGATGTAAACAATCCTGGATTTAGAGCAGTAACTTTTGATGAAGTAGTTGTTGCATACAAAGAACAAATAAAAGGACTAGTAGATGGTGGTGTAGACGTATTACTTATCGAAACTATTTTTGATACCCTCAATGCAAAAGCAGCCATATTTGCCGCCAAAGAATTTTTTAGAGAAAACAATATCCCTGAACTACCCATCATGATTAGCGGTACCATTACAGATGCATCAGGAAGAACTTTAAGTGGTCAAACACTAGAAGCATTTTATACCTCTATCAAACACGCAGAGCCACTCAGTGTTGGCTTGAACTGTGCATTAGGTGCCAAAGAAATGCGGCCACATATTGAAGAACTTTCT
>JAOASV010000174.1 GCA_030158535.1 Sediminibacterium sp. | reverse complement strand
ATTTGCTAATCATCCTTTTTATGTCTGCATCTTCTTTAACCATGGCACAGCAAGAGTTTTCTATTTATGAAGGCCCTGTACCCAATGCACTTCCATGTAATAAAGAAGAAACGGTAAGCAAAAATGCTACCGGTAAAACGGTTATTGCAAATGTCACAAGCCCGTCGGTTACCGTGTTTAAGCCAGCTAAGCAAGATCCGAGTAAAACGGCACTAATTGTATGCCCTGGTGGGGGATATGCAAGACTTGCTACTGGACATGAAGGAACTGAAGTAGCTGAAGCGTTTAATAAAATAGGTGTTACGGTATTTGTATTAAAGTACCGCTTACCCTTTGATAGCTGCATGACAAATAAAGAAATTGTGCCACTACAAGATTTGCAGCAAACCATTAAACTCGTAAGAGATAGGGTAGCTAGTTTTGATATTAATCCTAATATGCTTGGTGTGCTTGGGTTTTCGGCTGGGGGTCATTTGGCGAGCACAGGCATTACAAAATTTTCTGAATCTTATATCGAAAACACGAGCCTCACTAATTTACGGCCAGACTTTGGTATTTTAGTATACCCTGTTATAAGTATGGACTCCACAATATGCCATAAAGGCTCAAGAGATAATTTACTTGGTAAAAACGCTGCCGCTGCAAAAATTAAATTGTTTTCATCGGAGCTTCAAGTAACTGCTCAAACGCCGCTTACTTTTTTAGTGCATGCATCTGATGACAAATCGGTTCCTGTAGAAAATAGCATTCGGTTTTACCAGGCGCTCTTAAAAAATAATGTAAAAACGGAAATGCACATTTATCAAAATGGAGGTCATGGGTTTGGATTACAAAATGCCACAACATCCGATAGTTGGTTTGATAGGGCTGCCGCTTGGATGCAAGTCAATAAAATGATTGCAGGAAAATAAATTATTGCTTCTGCTCCTTTTCTATATGTGCCAAAATTTGAAGGATTAATTTATTTTGATTTTCTAAATGCACTAAAATCGTTTCTACTTCTAGCTCTGCTTTTTTATTGATTAAGTAATCTTCTTCGGCCCTAATTTCCGAATGCTTCGATTGTAAATTTTGCCCAACCATAATGAGCGGCATCAAAAATATTTGAAGCATATTTGAAATAAATAACCAGAGTACAAACGCAGGGAATGGATCAAATCTCAAATGAGCAGGCGCTAAAGTATTCCAGCTTAACCAAATTGCGGTCCAGACAAAAACAAGCATAAAAAAACCCATCGACCCCACTTTTTTGGTGATCCAAAGTGCCAATCTATCTAGTTTAGTAAGTTTTTCTTTGTGTCTAATATTGGCGTTTCTATAGGGCATATGAGAATCCTTGATTTGCTGAAGGCTTGTAGGGTTTGCGTTTTTCATAATACAGGCGTATTTATGGGTAAAATTAGGTAATAACTGCTGTTATAGTATTGGCTGACTTCTATATCTTTAAGTACATTAAGATACTTGCCATGTCACAATCCAATTCAAGACGTAAATTTTTACGCAGTACCGCTGCTATAGCTGCAGGGGTAACAATTATTCCAAGACAAGTTTTAGGTAGAGGTTTTATAGCCCCTAGTGATCAATTAACCAAGGGCATTATAGGCCTTGGCGGTATGGGTAGAGGTCATATAGGACTTGCTGGTACCAGGGTGGTTGCATTATGTGATGTAGATCAAACGCATTTAGCAGCAGCCGCTAAAATGGTGGGCAGTGGTGTAAAAACAATGTTAGATTATCATGAACTTATTGCAATGCCTGAAGTTGATATCGTGCACATTGCAACGCCTCCACATTGGCATGGAATTATGTCAATTGAAGCGGCTAAAGCGGGCAAAGATATTTGGTGTGAAAAACCAATGACAAGAACCATTGGTGAAGGTAAGCGTGTGGTGGAAGCTGTAAAACAACATGGCCGAATGTTTCGCTTAAATACTTGGTTCAGATTTCAAGATGAGTTTTATGGTATGAAAACAACCGTGAAGCCCATAAAAAAACTAGTAGAATCTGGCATGCTCGGTTGGCCATTAACAGTAACGGTGAGCAAGCATACAGGCTTTGACTGGAAATTTTATTGGATAGGAAAAACAGGACTTGAAGCGCAGCCTGTTCCGCAAACATTAGATTATGACAGATGGCTAGGTCCTGCTCCATACAAGCCTTATAACGCACACCGCGTGCATGGAACATTTAGAGGTTATTGGGATTATGATGGCGGTGGACTTGGTGATATGGGTCAACACTATTTAGACCCTATACAATATTTTTTAGGTAAAGATCATACCAGTCCAGTAAAAGTAGAAGTAGATGCAGATCAACAACACCCGGATGCTTGCGGCACGTTCAGAAAAATTATTTACACCTATGCCGATGGTTGTAAAATTATATTAGATGGTGAAGCCAAAGACGAATCTGTAGCTTACATTGAAGGACCAGAAGGTAAATTGTTTGCTGGTTTTAAATCAACCATACCTAATTTAAAAGAAAAGTTAGCATTGCTGCCGGATCCTGTTCCACAAGTAACTGACTTTTTAGAATCCGTAAAATACAGAACGCCATTTGCACTCAACGAGTCCAATGGGCATAGGTCTTGCACCATTATTAACCTGGGTAAAATTGCGTTGCAGTTAGGACGCACATTAAATTTTAATCCTGAAACCCAAGAATTTATTGGTGATGACGAAGCCAATAAAATGATCAATCCACCTATGCGTGCACCCTACGGCATTTAGTATTTTAAATTATCGACAAATCAATCACCATGAAAAAAATATTTTCAGCTTTTATTATAGCAGCATTTTTTTTAGTTAGCAGTAGTAATTCATTTGCGCAAGGCAATGCTGCTTCTGTAGCTTCAACTGTTGCAAAAATGCAGGCTTGGCAAAAAGCAGACTGGACTTCATTTTTTAATGTTTTTAATAGTACAGAAGCTGGAGCAAATGCCCCTCACGTAAAAGCAATGTATGAACTTGATGCATATTTACATGCAGCCGCAAAGGATAAAGCCATAGCAAATAAAGCGGCTAGTGTTGTAATTAGTGCGCTTGAGCAATTAAAAGATGTACAAGAAAAAAATATTTTAGTGCGCTCCTATTTAATTGAAAGACTTGGTTATTTGGGATCTGATAAAGCCGTTAAAACAATTGCAAGTTATATAGAGGTTCCAACACTTTCTGATGTAGCGGCTATGTCACTTGCTACGCTTCATACAAAAAAATCACTCGCTGCACTTGATGCTGCTTTAGCAAAAGGAACGCCTGCTACAAAGCCTGCTATTGAAGCGGCTATTAAGCATTCTAAAATTGCGTTACCCGCATTGCAGGCTGTTGCATTAACACCCGCTAAAGCTGTTCATCCCGCCCAAAGATTACTGGATTTGCAAGATCAAATGGAAGTAGCAAAAAGCCCAACAGCTCAAAAAGAAATAATCATAGAAGCTGGCAAAGTAAATAAAATAGGTGCGCTTATGTTTGCTGCTAAATATTTAGAAACGCCAGCGCTACAATCTGATGCAGCACTTGTAGTAGCCAAGCTAGCACTTGCCAATCCGGAATTTAAAGGTCCGATGGTAAGATCTGTTGTTCAAAGAGCACTTGCTTTATTAAGGGGCGAGGATAGTGCTATTGTAGCTAATAAGTTAGCGTATCATATTAAGGCCATGCCATATGATTATGGTTTCGAAAATTTATTTAACGGAACGGATTTAACCGGATGGAAAGGCCTTGTTGCCAATCCTATTGCCCGCTCAAAAATGAGCGCACAACAACTGATTGATGCGCAATCAAAAGCAGATGAAAAAATAAAGTCTGACTGGGTGGTAAAAGATGGTCTTCTTGTTTTTACAGGGCATGGTGATAATTTATGTACGCAAAAACAGTTTGGCGATTTTGAACTTTTTGTAGATTGGAAAATCACCGAAAAAGGAGACGCGGGTATTTATTTACGTGGCACACCACAAGTGCAAATTTGGGATACCAGTAGACATGAAGTTGGAGCGCAGGTTGGTTCTGGCGGACTTTATAACAATCAAAAAAATGAGCGCAACCCAAAAGTAGTAGCAGATAATAAAATTGGTAGCTGGAATACTTTTCACATCATCATGCGCGGAGCGCAGGTGACGGTTTATTTGAATGGCGTGCTTGTGACAGACAATGTGGTGTTAGAAAATTATTGGGACCGCACACTCCCCATTTTTGTAAAAGAACAAATTGAATTACAAGCGCATGGCACTTATGTTGCTTACCGTAATATTTATATTAGAGAGCTTCCAAGTAATGAGCCAGCCAAACTTTCGGACTTGGAAAAGCAACAAGGGTTTAAGCAATTATTTGACGGTACTCATTTAGACAACTGGGTAGGCAATAAAGCAGGCTATCTTTTACAAGACGGTGCTATTATGGTAAATCCAAAGAGCGCAGGCGGAGGTAATTTATATACCAAAGAGCAGTATTCCGATTTTGAATACCGTTTTGAGTTCCAATTAACCCCGGGGGCAAACAATGGGCTAGGCATTAGAGCGCCACTAGAGGGTGATGCAGCTTACGTAGGAATGGAGCTACAAATACTCGATAATGATGCGGACATCTATAAGAACTTGAAGCCTTACCAATACCACGGCTCTATATATGGCGTTGTGCCGGCTAGAAGGGGCTTTCTAAGGCCTACCGGTGAGTGGAATGAGGAAGTTGTTGTGGTAAAGGGAACCCGTGTAAAAGTGATCTTAAATGGCGAAACAATTACAGATGCTGACATTAAAGAGGCTTCAATAAACGGAACGATGGACCACAACGAGCACCCCGGATTAAAGCGAACTTCAGGCCATATTGGCTTTTTAGGCCATGGAGACGTGGTTCGTTTTAGAAATATCAGGATACTACCCCTATAAATTCACCTAATACCCTTGATTTACCGGGAACGATTGCGTAGAAAAATAATCGTTTTTGGCGTAAAGATTGTCTAGATGGGTGTAGCATTGGGCTACGATTTTTAATAATTTAACGATTGCTAAATCAATTACGTATGCGTATGAAAAGTGTATGCCTATACCTATTATTATTGGTAGGGGTACTAAATTTAAATCCTAATCTTTCTATTGCCCAAACCAGTAAACTCGAAGTAAAAGGTAAAGTTACTTCTAATGACCTTCCTTTAGAAGGTGTAAGTGTTAGAGTTAAAGGCGGAAAAGAAGCAGGTACTGTTACTGATAAAAATGGTCAGTTCAAAATTGTAATACAAGATGGTAAAAGTAGTTTAACCTTCTCTTATGTGGGTTATTCCGATCAAACAGTTGCCGTTAACAATAAGTCTACCATCAATGTTTCGCTCGCTTCTACTGCTTCAGAAACAGAAGAAGTGGTGGTGATTGGGTACCAAACAGTAAAACGCAAAAACGTATTAGCATCTATTGCTAGTGTGAGTGCAAAAGATTTAAAAGACATTCCTGTTAACTCTGCTGCTGAGGCATTAAATGGTCGTTTAGCAGGGGTAACTGCCTCAACTGCCGAAGGTTCTCCAGACGCAGATGTAAGAGTTAGAGTAAGAGGCGGCATGTCTATTACCGGTGACAACTCTCCATTATATATTGTGGATGGTGTTCAGGTTGAAAATGGATTATCTGCCATTGCGCCTCAAAATATCCAAACCATTGACGTATTAAAAGACGCTGCTGCAACTGCTATTTATGGTGCACGTGGCGCCAATGGTGTTATAGTAATCACTACAAAAAGAGGTAAACCAGGAAAATTACAAGTAAGCTATAATGGCTTTGTTGGCGTTAAGGTGCTCGCTAAAAAACTAGGTGTGTTATCGCCAGCTGATTATGTGATGTATCAGTCAGAAAGATCTAGAGGATCAAGTACAGACAGTGCAACTTTTGTTAGAAATTTTGGTACCACTTGGGATACCTTAAAAAATTACAACAATGTAAATGTTGTTGATTGGCAAGATGAAGTGATGGGCCGCACGGGTGTAGCACAAACGCATAACATTACTGCATCAGGTGGTGTTAAAAACTTAACCTACAATTTTGGGTATACCCGAAACGATGATAAAGCCGTTATATTAAATTCTACGTACAAAAGAGACTTGTTAAATTTTAGTGCTGATTATAAGTTCAGTAGCAAATTAAAAGCCGCTTTAACAACGCGTTATACGCAAACAGAAGTAAATGGCGCAGGTGTATCATCTGATCAAGGATCTTCTTTTTCAAGACTTCGTAACGCTGTTAAGTACAGACCTTTCTTATCTAGTAATCAAGATTTAGACGATCCAGATCCTTTAGCAGATCAGAACGTTGGTAATGGCCTTAACCTTATCAATCCTATTACACTTGCGGATGCGGAGTATAGAAGAAAGTCAACCACTGTTGGAAATATTGCTTTAAGTGTAACTTACAATATTGCTAAGAATCTAACTTTCAAGTCTACCGTTGGTGTTGATCAATTTAAATTAGTAGATAGACAGTTTAGTGATTCTATCACACCATACTCTGTAATATCAGGTTCTAGAAAGCCTATTGCACAGCTTGATACAGCCATTCGTAAAACAATAACAAATTCTAACGTATTAACGTATTCAATTAACAAGTTCAAAGGCAAGCATGATTTTGACTTTTTAGTTGGACAAGAAACCTACGATTTCAGAACAGAATCTTATACGCAACTAGTTAGAGGTTTTGCAACATTCACTACGCCAGACAATGCATTTGGAAATTTAGGAAGTGGACTTTCATTTACAGGTTATCCTCGTGTAAATAAAACGAGATATACCAATATGTCATTCTTTAGTAGAATCAACTATGCATATCAAAATAAATACTACGTTACACTTAATGCAAGAGCTGATGGTGCTTCAAAATTTGCGCCAGGCAAACAGTGGGGCGTTTTTCCTTCAGGATCTATTGCATGGAGAGCTAAAAATGAAAACTTCTTAAAAGATAATTCGTTTATTTCTGATCTTAAATTTAGAGCAGGATATGGTAATGTTGGTAACAACCGTATCAACGACTATTTATTTTTAACAACGTTTAGAAATGATGGTGGTCTTTATTACGGTATCAACAATCAAGCAATCAACGCTTATTACTCTGCAGGTTTAGTAAATGAGGCGCTTCAATGGGAGTCCAACGAGAGCAGAAACCTAGGAGTGGATTTGAGCGTATTAAAAGACCGTATTACTTTATCTGTTGATGTTTATAATAACCAAGCAAAAAATTTGTTACTCAATGTGCCAATTGCTTCAACCTATGGTTATAGTTCACAGTTACAAAACATTGGTAAAACATCTAACAAAGGTGTGGAAGTTCAATTAGGCGCATTAATTGCCAAGAAAAAAGATTTTACTTGGAATGCAAACTTCAATATTTCATTTAACAAGAATCGTGTAGAAGCACTTGGTCAAAATCAAAATTTATTTTTCCCGGCAGCTAGTTGGGGCGTTTCTGGTCAACCCACAGATTATATCGTAAGAATTGGAGATCCAGTAGGTTCGATGTGGGGTTTAATCAATGACGGATTTTATAGCATCAATGATTTTGATTACAATACTACAACAAGCGTTTATACCCTTAAGCCTGGAGTTCCAAATGCTTCTGGTGTTATTGGAACGGTACAGCCAGGATCTATCAAGTTTAAAGATTTAGATGGTGATGGTGTGATCAATATGGATAAGGATAGAACCATCATAGGTAATCCAACACCTAAATTCACAGGTGGTTTAGCGCAGCAGTTTACCTACAAAAACTGGGACATGAGCTTATTCTTAAACTTTAGCTATGGCAATGATATTTACAATGCCAATAAAGTTGAGTTCACAAACGGGTATACGCCTAACTCAAACATGTTGGATATTATGGCCAACCGTTGGAAAGTAGTAACACCACAAGGTCAAACAGCGCAGTGGGTAACTTCTACAGGTCAAGTAATGGGTATTGCGCCAGGTGCGTTACAAGCATTAAACGCAAAAGCTACTATTTGGCAGCCAATACGTTCGGCGGGTGCCTTTTTCCCAAGTTCATGGGCAATTGAAGACGGTTCGTTTTTACGTGTCAACAACTTAACAGTGGGATATAGCTTACCAGTTAAAAATTTAGTTAAGTTGAAAATTTCTAAATTAAGATTTTACTTCACGGCTAATAATTTAGCTGTATTTACAAAATACACAGGGTATGATCCAGAAGTTAGTGTGCGTAATAGTCCACTCACACCTGGTTTAGATTATTCTGCATATCCAAAAAGTCGCAGTTTTATTTTTGGTGTAAATGCTAACTTTTAATTTTATAACGCTACAGATATGAAAACGAAAAACTTATATAAATTAACACTATCAGTTGCAGCAATTGTTTTGTTGTCATTTAATAGTTGTAATAAATTTTTAGATCAAAAGCCAATTACAGACGTAAGTACTGAAGTGGTATTTAGTGATGTGCCTAGTGCGCTAAAAGCACTTGCAGGTGTGTATAGTAGAATGGTTGGTGATGCAGGCTATGGTATCCGTGTAAGTCTTTACTACCCATTAGATACAGATGAAGTACAAGGGCCTACTGGTGCTGGCGACAACGATCGAAGAGATATTGCTCGTTACGCTGCAACGCCAGGTAATGCTCAAATTACCAATCCATTTAACCAAATGTTTGCCGGTATCGAATATGCAAATATTTGTATCGCTAATATTCCTAAAATGGCGATGTACTCAAATGGTACAGATCAAGAAAAAAAGAAGTTACAAAGAATGTTTGGTGAGGCTTTAACTTTAAGAGCTCAGTTTTACACCGAAGCTATCAGAAACTGGGGCGATTTGCCAGCAAACTTTGCGCCAGCATCTACTTTAGCTACCAGCAATCCTTTCCCTTCTAGAACAAATAGAGACACTATTTATGACCGTTTGTTAGAAGATTTAAAATTAGCTGCAACACTTGTTCCTTGGAGAAATGAATTGTCTGCTATTGGCGATGGTGCTGATGAAAGAATTACAAAAGGTACCGTTAAAGGACTTCGTGCAAGAATTGCACTTTACAGAGGTGGATTTTCATTACGCCAAGATGGTGTTGTAAAGCGCTCAGCAGATTATTTAAAGTATTATCAAATTGCAAGAGACGAGGCTGCTGAAGTAATGGCTTCTAATCAACACAGTTTAAATCCAAGCTTTAGAGCATTATGGAAAGATCAGGTGAATGCTAGAGCAGTAGCTGATCCTAATGGAGAATTGATGTTCCAGGCAAGTGGTATAGGTGGCGTGGGTGCCGGCGATACAAAACTAGCTTACTATAATGGTCCAACTGTTAACGGTCTTGGAAATAAAAGCGTAAATATTTTACCTACATATTTCTATGCATTTGACTCTACCGATTTAAGACGTGATGTTACTTGTGCAATTTATAATGTGGCAGCAGACGGAAGCACAAAAGTTGGTCAAGCAATTACTGCTATTTGTGATGGAAAGTATCGTAGAGATTGGAT
>JAOASV010000173.1 GCA_030158535.1 Sediminibacterium sp. | reverse complement strand
TTTCAATACCACGTAATAATAAACCTGCGTTATCACCAGCTTGACCTTCGTCCAATAATTTCTTGAACATTTCAACACCAGTTACAGTAGAAGATAATGGAGCTTCCATTAAACCTACAATCTCAACTGCTTCACCTACTTTAATGATTCCACGCTCAATACGACCAGTAGCAACAGTACCACGACCAGTAATTGAGAAAACATCTTCAACAGACATTAAGAAAGCCATATCAATAGGACGAGGAGGCAATGGAATGTAAGTATCAACCGCTTCCATTAATTCGTCAATTTTACCAACCCACTTTGGATCTTCAGCTAGCGCACCAGTTGCAGAACCTTGGATAATTGGGGTATTATCTCCATCAAATCCATAAGAAGTTAACAACTCACGGATTTCCATTTCTACTAATTCAAGTAATTCAGGATCATCAACAAGGTCAACCTTGTTCATGAAAACTACAATACGAGGTACACCTACCTGACGAGCTAATAAGATATGCTCTTTGGTTTGAGGCATAGGACCATCTGTAGCAGCCACAACTAAAATTGCACCGTCCATTTGTGCAGCACCAGTAATCATGTTCTTCACATAGTCAGCGTGACCTGGACAGTCAACGTGTGCATAGTGACGATTATCGGTTTGATATTCTACGTGTGCAGTATTAATGGTAATACCACGCTCTCTTTCTTCAGGAGCACCATCGATTTCATCGTATTTTTTTGCAACGTTACCCATGCCCTTTTTAGCCAAAAGCGAAGTGATGGCAGCAGTTAAGGTGGTTTTACCGTGGTCAACGTGACCAATGGTACCAACGTTTACGTGAGGTTTTTCCCTCTTAAAGGTCTCTTTAGACATTTTTATCGGTTTTATTTGTGTTTTAAAAAATTTGCCTTTTGGGCTTTATTTATTTCGAATCATTCCTTTCGGAAAAATTGCTTTTTGGGTGTTCTGCTTTTATCCTCTACTCTTGTCAGCGCGCTAAATTAAGTAATTTTTTGCGCTTTCTACTAATATTGTGCGTTGCTTAATAGTTAAGAGCCGTTAGTGAGAATCGAACTCACGACCTCTTCCCTACCAAGGAAGTGCTCTACCACTGAGCTACAACGGCTTAGCCTCGTTTAAAGCCTAATGACTTTTGACGAACCGTGGAGCGGAAGACGAGGGTCGAACCCGCAACCTATAGCTTGGAAGGCTATCGCTCTACCAATTGAGCTACTTCCGCTTGTATTACAAAGCGTTTGCTGTGTAATCAGTTATTTTAAAGAACTAAGTGGGCAGAGTAGGGTTCGAACCTACGTACTCGTGAGAGAACAGATTTACAGTCTGTCGCCTTTAACCACTCGGCCATCTGCCCTTCAGAAGTAATTGACTTAAAAAAATTAGAGCCGAAGATGGGACTCGAACCCGCGACCTACTGATTACAAATCAGTTGCTCTACCAACTGAGCTACTCCGGCATTATACTTCTATAAAAAAAGAACAACCTCTTTTAAGGGACGGCAAAGGTAATGGAAAACTTTATTCAGCAAAATTTTGGACCATAAATTTTCAAATAGTTTTTAATGTTTTTTTTGAGACTGAGGCTAGTATGCTCAAATGGGCGTAAAAATGCCTCCATAAAAAGGCAAAAAAGCACAAAAAAAGGCCTCCCGCTAGGGAGGCCGGTACCTCTATATCCAATAGGTTTAATGGCCATCCGCAAATATTCCGTAAATATTCCGCAGGTTATCCGCAGATCTTACGCAGCCATTTTTTCTTTGTGTTTTTTAATTTGAGCCACCATAGCGTCAAAAGCTCCATCAAAAGCAGCTTCAAAAGTTTTAGCGGTATCCTTTACAAAAAAATCGTGTTTAGGGACGTGTACACATATTTCGACGACCTTGTCTTTGATCTGGTGTACCACATTGTCGAGTTTTAAGAAGATTTCTATTTTGGTAATGCCGTCATGAAAGTGGTTTAGCTTTTTTGTTTTTTGCGTTACCCACTGGGTTAATTTTTCGTCTGCAACAAAGTGCACGGTTTGAATAATAACGTTCATACAACAACTCTTTAAATAGTGATTAAAATAATTGAAAAGAACAAACTGTAGTCCTCTACAATCTACTACAATTTAAACACAAGAAAAAGTTAATTATTTGAAAGGTAAACCGCTTAGGCTTTGGGATGCGCCTTTTTAAAAACCTCTTTTAATTTTTCGATGGTGTTGTGCGTGTAAACCTGCGTAGCAGCAAGGCTACTGTGCCC
>JAOASV010000172.1 GCA_030158535.1 Sediminibacterium sp. | reverse complement strand
ACTACTATATTATCAATCCTAAAAATGGACGAAAAATAATAACAGGTTCTGTTACTATTATAAAATAGTGAAAATGAAAAAAACAATATTCATATCTCTCATTTTTATACTGCCCCTTATTAGTATGGCGCAACAGCGTCCTTATTACACGCAGTATATTTTAAATAATTTTTTAATCAATCCAGCGCTTGCAGGTATTGAAAATTATTGGGATGTAAAAACTTCGCATCGAATTCAGTGGCAAGGTGTACAAGATGCACCGGTAACAACATATTTAACTTTTCATGGGCCACTTAAAAAGCAAGCGTATGCTGGAGGAAATCCAACGAGCATGTCTGCACCTGGTGAAAATCCAAGAGGTAGGGCTTATTGGCAAAACTACCAAGCACCAGAACCACATCATGGTGTTGGGTTTACGGTATTAAACGATCAAACAGGCCCACTTAATAGATTTGCAGCTTATGGTACTTATGCCTACCATAGAGGTATAGCAGCACAAACAACATTATCATTTGGAGTGTCTGCAGGAATGACCAATTTAACTTTAAATACCAGTAAACTAAATTTTGGCAATACCACCATCGATCCTGCTGTAGGATCGAGCGGTCTTATTAATAACATTAAACCAGATATTAGTGCGGGTTTATGGCTCTATTCCAATGATTATTTTGTGGGCTTATCGGCACAACAAATTATACCACAAAATGTAGCTTTTTCAGATAATAAAGTATACCTCACACAAGGCAAATTGGTTCCACATATTTTTTTAAGTGCAGGTTACCGTTTACAAGTTTCTGAAGACCTAAGTTTATTACCATCAACACTTATCAGATATATAAGTCCTTTACCAATAGGGATGGATATTAACGCAAAACTCATGTATCAAGATTTGATTTGGTTTGGCGGGTCTTACCGTTTTAAAGAAGGGTATGCAGGTATGGTTGGATTTAATGTAAACAACAATATCAATATTGGATATTCTTACGACTTTGTTACTTCGTCGTTAAATACAGTGAGTAGGGGCACACACGAAATTTTAATTGGATTTCAGCTAGGCAATAAATACGGTGATTGGTGTCCTAAAAATTTATGGTAGTAGGTTGATCCGATAAATAAGAAATTAGTAAGGCTTTATCATCATTAAATAAGTCGATAAGTAATTGCTTTACTTTAAATTCCTTGGCCTGCTCTTTGGTGTAATTAGCTTTATAAATATGCTGTTTGGAAGTCGTATCTCTTTTTACAATACCTTTTTCAAACATAATTTGCATGAGTTTTAAGGTAGTGGTATAACCCGTTTTTGAAGCTAGTATTTCATGTACTTTTTTTACCGAAGCAGCACCTTCCCTCCAAAGCACAGTAAGTATCTCAAATTCTTTTTCTGTAGGTTTTACATATTTTCCCATAGCCCATTTTGTATTACAATAGTACAAAAAAAATCCCTCCAAAAGAGGAGGGATTTACATTCATATACTTTAAAAGTTATTCTTTGGTTGCCATTTTAATGTGCAAATAACTTTTGTATTTTTCATTTTGCGCTGGTGTAAGTGCTTTACCATTTACAGAAATGTTACCATCTTTAACTTGGATGTTTACATTGTCTTTTGGTGCTAAACCATCTTCTTGTAAAGCTTGCACTAAAGTTTTAGAATCAGCACTCATGGTAACAGTGTTAGCAGTATCTACAAGCGCTTTAGAAGTGTCTGTACTAATGATAGACATTTCGATAGTTTGAGATTTTGTAACAGTATTACTTGATGTCGGGTGCATTTTTGCAAGCGTTGGCGCAATTACTAAAGATACAATTGACATGAGTTTAATTAAGATGTTCATTGAAGGACCTGATGTATCTTTAAATGGATCACCCACAGTATCACCCGTTACAGATGCTTTGTGTGGTTCAGATTTTTTATAGAACATCTCACCATTTATTTCAACACCTTTTTCAAAAGATTTTTTAGCATTATCCCAAGCACCACCAGCGTTGTTTTGGAAAATTCCCATTAACACACCACTTACTGTAGCACCCGCTAAGAAACCACCTAAAGCTTCTGGGCCTAATAAAAATCCTACTAATAAAGGAGATACAATAGTGATAGCACCAGGTAACATCATTTTTTTAAGAGATGCCTCCGTAGAAATCGCCACACACTTATCGTATTCTGGTTTACCAGTACCTTCCATAATACCAGGGATGGTACGGAACTGACGACGAACTTCTTCTACCATTGACATAGCAGCTTCACCCACAGCTCTAATAGCTAATGAAGAGAAGATGAAAGGAATCATACCACCTACAAATAATGCAGCTAATACATCCGCTTTGTAAATATCGATGTGCTGATTGTCAGGCATTGCAACACCAACAAACGCAGCAAATAATGCAAGTGAAGTTAACGCTGCAGAAGCAATGGCAAAACCTTTACCACTTGCTGCAGTTGTGTTACCTACCGCATCTAGGATATCTGTTTTTTCACGAACCTCAGCTGGTAACTCACTCATTTCTGCAATACCACCCGCGTTATCAGCGATAGGGCCAAATGCATCAATAGCAAGTTGCATACCAGTTGTAGCCATCATACCTGCAGCAGCTATTGCTACACCGTATAAACCAGCACAATAGTATGAACCAAAAATACCAGCAGCCAATACTAAAATTGGTAAGAAGGTTGATTCCATACCAATTGCTAAACCACCAATAATATTTGTTGCGTGACCTGTACTTGATTGTTTAATAATACTTAATACTGGACGCTTACCCATTGCAGTGTAATACTCAGTAATGATGCTCATTAAAACACCTACTACTAGACCAACACCAATGGCACCAATAACACCGTTTCTAGTAAATTCTAAGCCACGTAAGTACATTGTTTCAGGTAATACATTACCTACTAAGAAATAACATACTACAGCTGTTAAAATCATAGAACCATAGTTACCCATGTTGAGTGCGTTTTGCACGGTAGCTGTATTTAAACCAGCTTTATCACTGATTCTTACAAATAGGGTACCAATGATCGATAAAATGATACCTATACCAGCAATTAACATAGGTAATAAAATAGGAGATAAGCCACCAAATGCATCTACCAATTGAGATTTGTCTGCACCTGTAACTTCTTGACCTAATACCATTGTTGCTAAAACGGTTGCAACATAAGAGCCAAATAAATCGGCACCCATACCAGCAACGTCACCAACGTTGTCACCCACGTTATCTGCAATAGTTGCAGGGTTACGAGGATCATCTTCCGGAATACCTGCTTCTACTTTACCTACTAAATCTGCTCCTACGTCTGCAGCTTTGGTATAAATACCACCACCTACACGCGCAAATAAAGCAATAGATTCAGCACCTAAAGAGAATCCAGTTAAAATTTCTATTGTACGTAACATACCTTCTGCATCACCATCTGGTGCGAAGTAATGTTTTAAGATCAAAAACAATCCACCTAAACCTAATACGGCTAAGCCAGAAACACCCATTCCCATTACAGATCCACCTGTAAATGATACTTTAAGGGCACGTGATAAACTTGTTTTAGCTGCTTCAGCAGTACGAACGTTTGCTTTAGTTGCAACTTTCATACCAATGTAACCTGCAGTTGCACTAAACACAGCACCAATTATAAATGAAATAGCAATACTCCAGTGGCTTGATTCGTTAGAATTTGCCATGAAACCTAAAAGTAAAGCTACAATAACCACAAAGTAGGCAAGAATTTTCCACTCTGCTTTTAAGAATGCCATAGCACCTTCAGCAATGTAGTCACTGATTTCTTTCATTCTTGGGTTACCAGCATCTTGCTTAGATACCCATAAAAATTTAACGAGTGTGTAAAGGAGACCTATAAGTCCCATCGCCGGAACGGCATAAAACAACATGTTGTTCATAATCGATTGGATCTAGTAAAAAATTAGATTTTAAAAGTCTGCAAAAATAAGGGTAATTGGCTAAAAATCACCCATTTTGACTGCTGTTTGTATAAGTTTTTGGTTCATTTAGGTACTATTCAGCAACGGAAGTTGTATCGGAACCCGCCAAAAAGGAAGCTGCTATGTTCTTGGCTTTGTAGATATTACGGTTAAATCTATTTCCTAATACGATAATGGTTGCCGTATCCTTGATAAAACGGCTAAATACCGAGTTATTACCATGCCACCATCCATTGTGGTAAATGATTTTTTGATCGGGCTGTTCAAGCATCCTCCACCCAAGTCCATAGTTATGTATAGAGGGTCTATCGTTACTTCCTGGCAAAAATGCCATTTGAAGGGAGGTTTGACTTATATAAGTCCCTTGATATAAAGCTTTATCCCACAATAAAAGGTCACGCACTGTACTATATATATTTTTATCACCATATATACAATCAAATTTTTCAAGCAAATAAGGGCGATTATTGGGATAATAGGAAGGTTGATAATTACCTGAATCCTTAAGTGAGAACACATAACTATGCTCCATACCTAAAGGCGTAAAAATGTTCTCTTTTACATAAGTAGGGTAGTCTTTACCCGACAACTTTTCGATAATTAGCGCTAACAAAGCAAAATTGGTATTGGAATAACTAAATGCACGGTTGGCTCCAAAAATGACTGCGGGTTTGTACCTCATCATAAAATCAAGCATATCCTGATTGGTAATTAAACCTGGCTTAACTTCAACAGGTAATTTGACGGTACGGTATTTTTTAATCCATCTGCCTCTTTTCCCCTTTACTTTATAGCTCTCCAATTTCTTATCTACCATAAAATAGGCATAATTATTTAAGCCACTGCGGTGGTTAAGAAGCATACGAACAGTAATTTCTGGATAAGGAAACCCAGTCAAATAAGTATCAACGGTTTTATCTATATCAATTTTCCCTTCTTCCCATAGCTTTAAAATAGCCATTGCCGTAAAGGTTTTAGAAGTAGAGGCAATGTGAAATGGGGTAGTAGGCGTGATGGGTGATTTTGACTTTACGTCATACAATCCTTGATAATCTTCAAATAAAATTTGGCCATTTTTGGCTACTAATATAGAACCACTAAAGCCACGCTTACCTAATATATCTTGGTAAGACGCACGTATTTGAGCCTCATATTTTTGCTTGGTACTAGAATCAATAACTGAAAATATATACGGGGTTGAAGGAATAGACTTAGGCTTGGCACCACATGCAATGAGTACAAAGAATAAACAAAAAGCGTAAAGATATTTAGCAACCATATGTTAGTTTTTCAATGATTGCTAAATTATCACAATAAACAGGTTCGGGACACAAACGTGAATAACTGTTGGGCAAACCAAACTTTCTACACACAATTGCTTAAATTTGCCATCATGAGCAAGCAAGCACTAACCAGTTTCCCAAAAGAGAAAATCAATATTTTATTTCTAGAAAATATTAGTGAAAAGGCCGTCCAACAATTTAAGCAAAATGGATATGCCAATGTTAAAAAAATAGCTGGTGCACTCAGTGAAGATGAATTAATCAAAGAAATTAAAGACGTTCATTTAATTGGCATTCGTTCAAAAACTCAAATTACTCCAAAGGTTTTAGCAGCTGCAAAAAAATTACAAGCCATTGGATGTTTTTGTATTGGCGTAAACCAAGTTGATATTAAAGCGGCTTCCAAAAAAGGTGTGGTTGTTTTTAACGCACCCTACAGTAATACCCGAAGTGTAGCCGAACTCGTGATTGGAATTTCTGCAATGCTCATCCGCCGAATTTCAGATAAAAATATGGCAGCGCATAATGGCATTTGGATGAAAGAAGCCAAAGGAAGTTTTGAACTACGTGGAAAAACTTTAGGACTTGTGGGTTATGGAAATATTGGATCTCAAGTAAGTGTGTTAGCAGAAGCCATTGGTATGAAAGTGATGTTTCATGATACCGAAACAAAACTTCCATTAGGCAACGCTGTACCAGCAAAAAATTTAAAAGAATTACTAACTGCTTCTGATATTGTTTCATTGCATGTACCTGAAACTCCTCAAACAAAAAATTTAATCAATAAAACCAACCTTAAATATTGTAAGAAAGGTGCGTTATTATTAAACTATGCAAGGGGAGAAGTAGTAGACTTAAAAGCCTTAGCAGAAGCTATTAAAGACGGACATATTGGCGGCGCAGGTATTGATGTATTTCCTGTTGAGCCAGAAAAAAATGGAGATGCATTTTCTACACCATTACAAGGTTTACCCAATGTTATTTTAACGCCACATATTGGCGGCTCCACCGAGGAAGCGCAACAAAATATTGGTGAAGACGTAAGCATCAAATTATTTCAATACCTAGAACGCGGTATCACCAATGGTTCACACTCTGTTCCATCTATTGCACTACCACCTGTAGAAGGCGCGCACCGTATTTTACACATGCACAACAATGTACCGGGCGTGTTAAGTGCAATCAATACCGCTCTTTCAAAAAACAACATCAATATTGTTGGGCAATATTTAAAAACCAACGAAGAAATCGGATACGTTGTTTTAGATGTAGATACCAAATTATCTAAACGTGCATTGGAACTTTTAAAAGAAGTAAAAGAGACGATTAAAGTACGAATGCTTTATTAAAAAACGGCGTTTTATCTACGCAATTGCAGCAAGCATGTTTTTAATATCTGCTGTATCAACTAGCATATTTGATAAATTTTCCTGCATGGATTCTTTTACAAATTGCATATTGGTTGGTACTACTTTTCTTGCTGAAGAATGAAATTCTTTTGCATTTGTTACCTGCTTTATATTTCCAATATTATTACCTCTAACGCCACTACCTGGCATAATAATTATTTGATCACCGGCTTCTTGAACAAGTGTTTGTAGAAGCGTTAAAGCGTCTGGTGCACTGGGCACTTGACCACTGGTTAAAATTCTTTTGCAACCAGTTTCAATAATATCATGTAGGCCGCGTATAGGATCATTGCATCTGTCAAAAGCTCTATGAAATGTAACTTCCATAGGTGCTGCAAGTTGTACAAGCTCTTTGGTACGCTCTTTATCGATACTTCCATCTGGTAACAATAAACCAATGACAACACCTGCAAAACCAAGTTCTTTACATAAACGGATATCGTTTTTCATGACGTCAAACTCTGCGCGCGTATATAAAAAATCGCCACCACGTGGTCTAATAATAGGAAAAACAGGAATTGAAATGGTAGATGATACCACGCTTAAAGTCCCATAAGATGGGGTAGTGCCACCCTCATTTGGATTTTCACAAAGTTCTAAACGGTTGGCACCAGCGGCTTCGGCTTGTATGGCCGATTCAATATTAAAAACTGCTACTTCAAGCATGGATACAAAATTTGTAATCGTAAAATTATAGAATGTGTTTTCCGTCTACTAAAATATTGGAATCATCTGCGGTACAAACTGCAAAGTTGAAACCTTTTTGAATACAGTATCCACCATATTCGCCACGCTTATTAATGGCAATAAAACCTACTTGAATATCACGCGCTTTGTCACCTTTGATTTTGATAATACGCTCCACCGCTTTTTTACAAGCTTGTTCTGGAGAATTGCCCATACGCATGAGTTCAACTACTAAATGTGATCCGCAAATACGAATTACATCTTCGCCCTGACCCGTAGCTGTTGCGGCGCCAACTTCATTGTCTACAAATAAACCAGCACCAATAATAGGAGAATCTCCAAGGCGTCCACGCATTTTAAAACCCATACCAGATGTGGTACAGCTACCACTTAAATTGCCGTTGGCATCTAATGCCACCATACCAATGGTGTCATGATTCCAGTTACCATTTTCAAGTTTATTAGGTGCAAATGCCGATTGTGATTTTAGATTGTTACCAGAGTTTTCAATATTGATAACAGGCTTGTATTCACTTTTTTCGAGCCATTTTTTATAAGAACGCTCTGCGTCTGGAGATAATTTTTCTGATTCTAATGGAAATCCTTCGGCTACCGCAAATTGCTGCGCTCCAGAACCAACGAGCATAACATGTGGTGTTTTTTCCATAACACGCCTTGCCACAGATATCGGATGTTTGATTCGCTCTAAAAATGCTACAGAGCCACAATTAGAAAATTCGTCCATAATACAGGCGTCGAGGGTAACATAACCATCACGGTCTGGATTGGCGCCAAGACCCACACAACAGTTTTGGCTATTTTCAGTAACCATTACACCTTGTTCAACAGCATCGATTGCTCGGCCGCCATTTTTTAAAACCGCCCAGGCAGCTTTATTGGCGTTTAAACCTTCGGCCCAAGTAGAAATTACTATAGGCTTTTTACCAGCCGGATTGTTAGCCTTACTGGTAAACCCAGAAAATGTTAGGGCTGATAAACCAAGTGAACTGAGTTCTAAAAATTTACGTCGTTGTAACATGGAGGTTATTTATGTTAGGGTATAATGAGATTCAAATATAACCAATATAGACTGAGTTAAGATTAGCCAATGATGCTATAATATTGACAGCTTATACCTGATTTAGATCTATTATTTTATCCTATAATTAATATTATGTTAAATAGATAGTTTAAACAAACAAAGCTTCTAGTCTATGGCTGCCAAATGAAATGTCTTAATATTGTGCATGCATATTCTGATTGTAAACAATACTTCTATCCCGGTTCATAAATACGGCGGCACCGAAAGAGTTATCTGGTGGCTTGGAAAAGCCCTGGTTCAGTCCGGACATCAGGTTTCATATTTAGTTGCTCCAGGATCTAGTTGTGATTTTGCAAACGTATATGCTTACAACGAATCGGTTCCATTTAATAGCTTAATTCCGGATGGTATTGATGTGGTGCATTTGAACCATCATGTAAACGAGACTCCTAAAATCCCCTATATTCAAACCATGCATGGAAACTTAAACCATGCTTTGGAATTAGACCAGAATACCGTGTTTGTATCTAAAAACCATGCAGCCCGTTTTGGGTCTGATTGTTATGTACACAATGGTATTGATCCTATGGATTATGGAACGCCTATTTTAAATAAAGACGCGGTTAAAAACTACTTTCACTTTTTGGGAGATGCGGCCTGGCGTGTTAAAAACGTTAAGGGCGCAATCCAAATAGCCAAAATGGCCCATCAAAAACTAAGGGTTATTGGTGGTGTTCGTTTCAATTTTAATCAGGGCATTCGACTAACTTTTGATACGCATGTTAAATTTGATGGCATGCAAGGTGGAACTGAAAAAAACGAAATTATTAAATATTCGAAGGGTCTTATTTTTCCTGTGCGCTGGCATGAACCTTTTGGGCTTGCACTTATTGAAAGTTTATATTTTGGATGTCCGGTGTTTGGAACCCCTTACGGTTCTTTACCAGAAATTGTAATACCTGAGGTTGGCCATTTAACAACAACAGCATTAGGTTTAGCTGATGCTGTTGCGTACGTAAATGATTTTAATAGAAAAACATGTCACGAATATGTGTTGGATAAGTTTACACATATTCAAATGATGGCGTCTTATGTTCGCCTCTATGAAAAAGTGTTGAATGGAGAAAAATTGAACCAAAAGGCCCCTATTTTACAATCCATTCAACACGAAAAATTTTTACCGTTTAACTAAACTAATTGTTAGTTAAAAGAATTTTGTAAGGCATCAAACTCTTTGTATTTAGCCTCGTACATATCATACTTTTGTGGATCCTTACCTCTAAATTTATTTCTTTTAATTTCATATAAATTGGTAAGATAACGAACACAATTGTTTAATAAGTTATTGTCTCTTTTTGTTTTTTCTGACTTGCCTTTTAATGCCACAAAAGATTTTTCTAGTGCATCAATAGATAAGTCAATATTT
>JAOASV010000171.1 GCA_030158535.1 Sediminibacterium sp. | reverse complement strand
CCAGCTACTTGTAAAAAGCTTGTAAACAAATCAACGCCACTGTATATGTTCTGATTAACAGCACCTGCATTAATCATGCCAGGCCATTTTACAAAACACGCCGATCGTACACCACCTTCAAAACGCTGTTGGTATTTTCCATCACGCAATACATGCTGTAAACTGGTGTCTACGAGTCCAAACTTGCCATAGCAATCTTCTAGTTCAGGATATTTTTCTACTAAGGGTCCGTTATCAGAATGAATAACAATCAGTGTATTTTTTTCGAGACCCACTTGTTTTAAATAACCCATTAAAACACCTACTGTATAATCGATATAGGCAACTGCGTCACCAAAAGCGCCATAGCTAGAACGTCCTTCAAAACCTTTAGGAATAAAATAAGGCGTATGTGTTTCAATATTCGAATACTGTAAATAAAAAGGTTGTTTACTCGCTGCTTTTTCTTTTATAAACGCACAAGCTTCTCTAATAAACTGCGCAGGAACTTCTGCAAGCTCGTTGTTGTTTAAATCTTTTTCTTTTACACTACCGCGCATGAGCGGTATGGGTGGATAGCCTCTAGACCCAGTATTACCAAGCCTTTCAGGGCCATGGTCATTAGGGTACGGAATACCTACATAACTATCAAAACCGTGAGCGGGTGGTAAAAATTTTGGGAGGTGACCTAGATGCCATTTGCCTACAAGGGCTGTTGCGTATCCAACTTTTTGAAGTTGCCTTGTAAATGTAATTTCTTTACTACTATCGAGTCCATTGGTATTGGTTGGAAATAAAACACCGAGTCCGGTTTTGTCATTTACGCGTGGACTATACCTACCGGTCATAATGGCCGCGCGCGTGGGTGTACATGTGCCATGTGGTGCGTAAAAATTAGTTAAGATGGTACCTTCTTTTGCAAGTGCATCTATATGCGGTGTTTTATAATACAACGATCCGTAACTCGAAAAATCGTCGTAGCCAATATCATCAATAATGATATGAATAATATTGGGCCTGGCGCCAATGCTTGATGCGCCAATGCTTGATTCGGCTTGCGTTTGCGGGCTTACTAACGCGTTCGTTTGTGCGTCTACCCGCAACTGTGCAACACAAATTGTGCAGCACAAAAAACTACAAATAATTTTATGTATAAATTTCAGTTTCAAGTTTTAATTATTTTTTAGCAGGTAATTTTCCATCAATAAACTCCCAATCAGAAACGTGCGGATGCCTGTGATTATCTTTTAAAATCTTTTCCATTTGCGCGGCAAGTGCTGGATACTGTGCAGCAACATTGTTAGTCTCGTATGGGTCCGTTTTTAAATTGTAAATTTCCCAAGGGGCTTGTTTATTTTTTTTGATATCAGATTTTACGCCCTTCCAATCACCCAGCATAACAGCAACTTGCCCGGTTTTTTCGGGATATTCGAAATACATAAAGCCACGTTTGGCCTGGGTTTGAGGGCTTCCTAATAAAGTAGGTAGTAATGATATGCCATCTGTTGCTGGCGTTTTTTGGTTGGTTAACTGTGCGAGCGTTGCCATCATATCATACTGCACCGATGGTACATCAGAAACCGATCCTGCTTTAATTTTGGAAGGCCAGTGTGCGATAAATGGAACACGAATACCGCCTTCATACAAATCCATTTTTCTTCCTCTAAATCCTGCAACACTATTAAAAAATCCGGTTTGTACACCGCCCACATCAAATGTTGCACCATTATCACTCGAAAATAGTACCAGTGTATTTTGATCTAATTTTAATTCTTTTAACAATGCAAATATTTCACCTACCTGCGTATCAATGTAAGTAATCATAGCAGCATATGTAGCCAGCGGATTTTTATTAGGTGCGTAACCACCTTTATAGCCTAAGTAAGGTACTTCTGGAAAGTGTCCTAAGTATTTGGCAACTTCTTCTTTTGGTGCTTGTAACGAAACGTGCGGACCCGTGTATGGCAGGTATAAGAAAAATGGTTTGTCTTTATTTTTACTAATAAATGCTTTTGTTTTTTGCGCCATTTTAGTAATGGCATAATCGGTTCCTATAAATTTATCAAACGCAGAATCGGCGGTTGTGCCCTCTGGTAATTTTTGATGCACATATATATACGGATTGCGCAAACTATCCCACTTACCATTTTCCCATAAATGCGTTGGATAAAAATTATGCGCTTGCTTTTGACAGTAGTATCCATAAAAATAATCGAAGCCTTGCTCGTTAGGGTTACCCGTATTATCGTGCATTCCAAGTCCCCATTTACCAAT
>JAOASV010000170.1 GCA_030158535.1 Sediminibacterium sp. | reverse complement strand
GCAAAACGAATAGGTGTTCTTTATGAAAAAGAAAACTACAGTAAAATTGTGTTCACCATTTGTAATTGGAAATAAAACTAGTAGCGTTTTTTAAAGCCACCACCACTGCGGTTGTCGCGACCACCTTGGCCATTACCTTGTCCACCACCGCCCGGTCTATTGCCGCCGCCGCCACCGCTGCGACCCCTGTTGTTATTGTTGTTGCGGTTGTTTCTGCCTCCAAAATTTTGCTGCCAACGACCACCATTATTGCGGCCGCCGCTTCCGTAATCATCTCTTTCAAAATTTTGATTGCGGTGTTTAATATATGGCGTGTTGCTAAATTCTAATTGACCACCAGTGATGGTATCGAGTTCACTTCTAATCGCATCATCATGCACAAGTTCTTTGTGCCAGTTGCTGTAAGCAAGCTTCATGTAATAAGCAATATGATGTGCGAAGCCAGCCTTTTTTTCTGGGTCCTCTTGTGCAAGTGCTTTATTGATGACCACTTCTAAATTTTTTCCTAAGTGCGCATATTTTGGATGACGCTTTGGATAAGGAAGTGGATCTGGTTTTAATTTGTACGTTTCTTTTTGTGGAATCGGATAAGGGCTATCAACGTCTAATTTAAAATCACTAATAAAAAATAAGTGATCCCATAATTTATGTTTAAAATCTTCTACATTTTTTAAATGCGGATTTAAAAATCCCATCAGTTCAATAACGCCTTGTGCTTGTTGTTGGCGTTTTGCTCTGTCTTCGATCGTGAGTAAATATTCAACCATCCTTTGTACGTGACGGCCATATTCTTTCATTCCTAAATAGTTTCTTCCAGTATTGTAGTCCATGTAAATCTTGGTGTAATGTAAAAAATTGTAGTCCCTACTAAACCTGTAATGGTTGTGTAATTATTACGTAGGGTAGGGCAAATGTATGAAATAGTGGCTTTAAATCATTTTTTAATCAGTGGCGAAGGCTGTTTATCTTTGGGAAATGGAACAGATTCTGCAACAAATTGAGGCCTACAAGTCTGAAATGGCTGCTTTTGAAGCTACAACCCCTGATGCGGTTGAGGCTTTTCGTATTAAGTACCTGGGAACCAAGGGTTTAGTTAAGTCGGTGCTGGGTGAAATGAAAAACGTACCCCCCGATCAGCGCAAAGAATTTGGCCAGGTTTTAAATGAATTTAAAGCTTTTGCAGAAGCTCGTTATGAGGCATTACAGGGTGCTGCGGCTCCGGTGAGTGCTGCGGCAAGTTCAGGTATTGATTGGTCATTACCTGCAGATCCTACGGAAGTAGGTACTCGCCATCCTTTAAGCATTGTGCGTGGACAAATGGTTTCTATTTTTAGAAGATTAGGTTTTGCCGTTGCAGAAGGTCCAGAAATAGAAGACGATTGGCACAATTTTGGCGCCATGAATTTACCAGAAGATCACCCTGCAAGAGATATGCAGGACACATTTTATATTCAACAAAATCCAGACTGGTTATTGCGTACACATACCAGTAGCGTTCAGGCTAGGGTAATGGAAACGCAAAAGCCACCTATCAGGGTTATTTGTCCGGGCCGTGTGTACCGTAACGAAACCATTAGTGCACGTGCGCATTGTTTTTTTCATCAGGTAGAAGGTTTATACATAGATGAAAATGTAAGCTTTGCAGATCTTAAGCAAACACTTTATTTTTTCGTGCAAGAAATGTTTGGCAAAGATGTGAAAGTGCGTTTTAGACCAAGTTATTTTCCGTTCACAGAGCCTAGTGCGGAGATGGATATCAGTTGTCAAATTTGTAGCGGCAAAGGATGTAATATTTGTAAGCACACGGGTTGGGTAGAAATATTAGGTAGTGGTATGGTACATCCAAAAGTGCTTGAAAATTTTGGCATCGACTCTACAAAGTATACTGGCTTTGCGTTTGGCATGGGTGTAGAAAGAATCACGCAGTTAAAATACCAGGTCAACGATTTAAGATTGTATTCTCAAAACGATATGCGTTTTCTGAAACAATTTACTGGCGCCTTATAAAAAAATATGCTGCATAACACCAAGGGGATTGTGTTACGTGTTACTAAATACGGCGACACAAGTATTATCACATCTGTTTATACCGAGCTTTTTGGTTTGCAACAATATATTGTTAAAGGGGTAAGAACGTCAAGTAAAAAGGGCGCTACCAAAAGTGTTTTTTATCAGCCAGCTGCCATACTAGAATTAGAAGCGTATCATAGTCCTTTAAAAGCGATGCAAATTTTAAAGGATGCAAATTGGAGTTATGT
>JAOASV010000169.1 GCA_030158535.1 Sediminibacterium sp. | reverse complement strand
ACTGCAGCTGGACCGGGCCGAGATAGTAAAAACTGGAACATCATACCAAGTAAATATTTGTGGACTACGCAAGGCAACCAAACACTAGAAGGACTTACTGCACAATATTTTAATGGCATAGAATTTGGAAACAATCCTACCCTACAAAGAATTGACAAAACCATTAATTTTCATTGGACCATTTCTACCCCCGATCAAGCAATTAATCCAGAATTCTTCTGTGTAAAATGGACTGGAAATATCAAAGCACCTAAAACAGGAACCTACAAAATAGGTTTATCTGGAAATGATGGCTTCAAATTATATATCAACAATCAACTCATCATTAACAATTGGGATAAGCAAAGCTTTCACACAAGCCTCGTTGATTATAATTTTACAGCAGGAAATAACTATCCCATTCGAGTTGAATTTAAAGAGCCAAATGGCAATTCAACCATCAAATTAATTTGGAATGTGGATGTCGTAAATACAGTAGAAGAAAAAATAAACGAAGCTGTTGCTATTGCACAAAAATCAAAAGTAGCAGTGGTTGTAGTTGGACTTGAAGAAGGAGAATTTAGAGACAGAGCTTCTTTGCAATTACCTGGCGAACAAGAACAGCTCATTCAAAAAGTTGCAGCCACAGGTACACCAACGGTTGTTGTGATTGTGGGTGGAAGCGCCGTAACCATGGGTAATTGGAGGGACAAGGTAAGTAGTATTGTAGACGTTTGGTACCCAGGTGAGGAAGGCGGACATGCAGTGGCAGCAGTACTTTCAGGCGCATACAATCCAGGTGGAAAACTTCCGATTACATTTCCTATAAGCGAAGCGCAACTGCCACTCGTTTACAACCACAAACCAACAGGACGTGGTGATGATTATGAAAATTTAACTGGACTTCCTTTATTTCCATTTGGATATGGACTTAGCTATACCACTTTTGAATACAGTAATTTGATCATTGAAAAACCCATTGCAAAAAAAGGAGACCCAATAAATATTTCCTTTGTTGTTACAAATACTGGCAAACTTGCAGGTGATGAAGTAGCTCAATTGTACCTAAGAGATCAAATTGCTTCTGTAGCAAGACCTGTTCAAGCACTAAAAGGATTTGAGAGAATTCACTTAGCGCCTGGCGCATCCAAAACCATCAAGCTTACGCTACATCCCGAAGACTTTGAAATGCTAAACGAAAAAATGGAGACGGTTATTGAGCCTGGAGATTTCACAATTATGATTGGAAGTTCTTCTAGAGATATTAGACTTAAAAAAACGGTGACGCTTCAATAATATTAGCTGTTCCAAATACGCCAAGACTGTTCTGCCTGTTCAACAAACATTTGTTGTCCATTTTGAATGGTAGCGCCCATTTGTTTTCCTTTAGCTAAAAACGTGGACTCTGCAGGGTTATAGGTCAAATCAAACAAATGATGCGCAGGCGTTAATAATTCGTAAGGGATAGCTGGGCAATCCTCGATTTTCGGAAACATTCCAAGGGGCGTTGTATTAATAATGAGCGCGTGTGCTGCCATTACAGAGGTGTCTAACTGATCGTAACTATACTGTTCACTGGTAGCTGTGCGCGATACATAGGTAAAAGCAATCCCTAGTTTTTGAAGCACATACACAATGGCAAGTGCAGCGCCACCCGTTCCTAAAACGAGTGCCTTATTATGCGAAGGCTTTAAAAAAGGAACCAACGAATTTTCAAATCCTATAACATCGGTATTGTAGCCAATTAATTTCCCATTCTCTATTTTTACGCAATTGCAAGCCCCTACTTCTTCAACAGCTTTTGAACGCTCAGTTAAAAAAGCAAGCACTTCTTTTTTATAAGGAATGGTAATATTAAAGCCACACAAATCAGGATGGGCTTTTAGGATTTCATGCAAATCAGCAATAGAAGGGATCGAAAATCTTTCGTATATACAATCTTCGATTCCTTCTTCTGTAAACTTATGTGTAAAATATTGCGCGGATAATGAATGCGTTAAAG
The DNA here is from genome assembly GCA_030158535.1 of Sediminibacterium sp. GTDB lineage: Bacteria > Bacteroidota > Bacteroidia > Chitinophagales > Chitinophagaceae > Sediminibacterium. Next base: position 7,883 of record JAOASV010000169.1, on the reverse strand, counting down.
GATAACCAATGAGTCCGTAACGTTTCATAACTCGCTTACTTATTTAAGTATAATTCGAAAGTGTCGCCTCTGAGGCCTATGCGCATTGCTTCTAGAGCAATGATCTCGTGAGGTGGAATATTACCTAAATTCACATTGCAACCAATAAGCTCAAGGAAATACAATTGCTGAGCTTTTTGAGGCGCTTCCCAGATTATTTTCTCTTCAGGGATTTGTGTTAAAATTTCTTGCACCAAACCTTCACGCACTTCTCCGCTTCCTCTGTAAATACCAACATTACCTGCCTCACGTGCTTCTGCAATTACATAGGTAGCACCCGCTTCAAGCTCTGCTCTCATGAGTTCAATCCATTTGTAAGGAGGAATAATATGAGCAGCATCTTTACTACCCACTTCACTATAAATGGTAAAATGTTTGGCTAACTTTTCAATTAACCCACATTTTTCGGTGTGCGGAATACTGATTGATCCATCACTCACTTCCATATAGGTAATGCCGTAATCTTTGCAGACACTTATGTAATCATCTAATTGACCACGTACTAAAAAGGCTTCAAATAAAGTACCTCCAAAATAAAGTGGGATATTATATGACTGATAGGTTTCTATTTTTTGCTTGAGATTGGGTGTCACAAAAGAAGTTCCAAATCCCAACTTAACTACATCAGAATGAGGACCACCCACACTCATAAAATTATGCACTTCGTTTATACTTAATCCCTTGTCCATTACCATGGTTAAACCTGAAGTTCTTGGCTGCGCGGTACGTACTGGAATTTGAGATAAATTAAAATTCATAGTTCTAATTTTTTACTGAAATGCAAAAATAAGTTAAACAAATGACTTTTTAAGGCTGATTATAGGCGGCAAATCTTGATGATCCTACATTTTTCGTCGACGCTTAAGCCTGGCAATAACATCTACCACTTGCGTATTTTGAAGAATAGATGGTCTGATATCTATAAATTTTTTCAAAAGCTTAGGCGCAGCAATCATTGCCTGCTCTAGTAATAACAACCCCTCTTTTGATTTTCCAACTATAAATAAAATGGCGCTCTGATAAAATAAAAAAATGGGCTTGTAATCTGTGGCGATAAGTGCATTTTTACTTTGCAATAAAGCTTCATCAAAATATTCGGCAGTTAGCAAACAATTAATAAGCGCCTCCCAACCCGAAACATTTTTAGGCTTGTGTTTTACAACAACACCAAAGTAATGCACCGCTTCTTTGAATTGACCAAGGTTGGCTTTACACTCTCCCATCGCCAAATTATATTCTGTAATGGCACGGTGCATGCGCATTGCATTTTCAAGTTGCTTAACGGCAGGCTGCCATTGCTTTTCTAACATGTAAGTAACTGCAATCTTATAATAGAGCTTACTGTCGTCTGGATTTAAATGAACTGCTTTTTTATAATAAAACCTGGCTTGTGCAATCTTCCCCATTTTATGGTAACAGTGGCCAATCGCCTCGTATATCACGTCTTCAGGCCTTGATAATGCTACTACTTTTTCAAGTACTTCAACTGCTTCTTTATATTTACGTAAACGCAAATATGCATCACCCATATTACGGTAGGCATAGTCAAATTTATCATCAATCGCAACTGCATATTGATACGCATCAATAGATTTTTCGTAGAGTTTTAATCCTTGATATGCAGCGGCCAAATTAAACCAAGCCAACTCACTATAAGGTAATTGATCAATTATTTTTTGATGCAACTTAATACTCTCTTCATTACGACCAGTGTAGTCTGTCCAAAAACAAATTTTATACAGCGCTTCTTCGTTTGCAGGTTCTTGTTCTAAAATGAGTACTAAGCAATCAAAAACTTTTTCGAAAGATTCATAATCATCGTATACATCTGCTAATTCAAAAAGAAGTTCCACCTTTTCATCCCCATCAAATTTTTGTATGGCAGCTTCCAAAAGCTCGGCGGCTTTTTCTGGTTGATCAAGTGCTAAATAAGCATCCGTTTTTAAGATATATAAATCTATATCTGAGTTGTCATAGAGTTCTGATGTTTCTAAAATATCTAACGCATCTAGGTAACGTTTATCAACTATCAGTAAATCAGCCTTTTTAATCATTAAAGCAGAAGCAAAAGGAAATTGAGCCAAACCAATTTCAACTGCTTCTAAAGCCTCTTTTACATTGTCTTTTTCGTCGAAATAGTCAATAATGCGCAAAAATGCGTCTTCTTCCAAAAATCGGTGCTGGCGGCCAAGCTTAAGATTCCGGTACTGCTGAAGCAGTTCTTTGAGGGATTCCCGGTCTTCTTGGTATCTATTTTGGCTCATTTTTGAAAGGAATTAACCTAAAATAGACCAAAAATCAAGGTTTTCCAACAATCCAGACAACAATTTATGAACATCTCTGTTCTATTAATGATTTGGTAATTGTGAAATAATTAAGAATCCATACCTTTGCAGTAATGAAACGCAGTAAACTTATACTTACTTTAACCCTAGCTGTTACCCTTCTTGTTGGGGTGCAAACAGGTTATGCCGCGTTTACATTGAGTGGGGTTTCTACAGAAAAAAGAGGTAAGCAATCTAAGTTTACACTCAAAAATTTAACCTTACTTAATTCTAAAAGCTTATCCTATAGCTCACTTAAGTCTACCATGCAATACAAAAGCATTCAAACTTTAGGTCTTCAATTAAAAGGAAACAACAATACAGAAATGAATTCAATGCTTCGTTTTGATAACGGCAACAGTTCATTTGTATTTCCTTATAAGTTTAAAGTAAAAGTGCCTAAGTTTAAGACACCTAGTCCTACTAATAATTAATTATTAGTCAGCTCTACAGCTTTTCCCGATTATAATTTTATTGAATCATCTACCGCAATAACCCGGTAATCCTTTGTGGGTATATCAAACCTTGATGCAGACACTGGATTGTATAGATTCATTTGCGTAGCTCTAAAAACCGTTTTCCTGCCTGCCGCATCCTTCATTTCATAACCTAGTACAAACCCTGGTATATCTTTAAATAGATACTCATATTCTCTTACCGAAGGAATGATAGCGGAAGTATAATACACGACAACTTGAGTTTCATCTTTCAAATGTAAGACCGCTTTTTTACAGGTGTAATCTAAAATAGAAATAGAATCACTAGTCACTTGAATTTGAACACTATCTAGGGCTGCATTTACTTTTCGCCACTGCGTTAAATTCAATGGCGTCATGTACTTATCTTCTCCAAAAGAACGTAGAATGGTAGCAGTTGACGTTGTTTTATTATAAATAGTTGTTTGTGAATAAGCGGGGGCTACTAGATCTATGCGGGCATTATTGCTTTTGATATATACCGTTTTTGTTGCTTTCTCACGGATAGCCGCATCAGACGCTTCTTGTGATTCTACTTTATATACCACCGTACACTCCGCCACAATTCGCTGCTGCGCAAAGGCCATATTAAAAGCCAATAAACAAAATAATATCGATACAAATTCTTTCAAGTAATTCTATTTAAAAAAAGCCCTACTTACAACAGCAGGGCTTTTCATTTATTTTTTCTTTGCCGTTCTATCTTTCAAGTCTTGCAATTTTTTCTGACTGTCTTGCATTTGTTCAAAACGAGTTTGCCATTTACTTTTTGCTTTTGGCGTTTTTCGTTTTTCATCCATCTGTGCTAAAATTTTATCGTGGTTGATAATATAATTTTGAATGACAAATTGAAGACCAAGGGTTACAATGTTTGAAACAGTGTAGTACCACGTTAATGCCGATGGCAATCTGTTAAAGATAAACAATAGCATGAAAGGAAAAATATAAGGCATGTACTTAAGCGCTGGATTGTCCTGTGTAGGCGTCATGCTCATATTGTAAATAGAAATTAAAAAGCTTGTTAGTACCGCAGTAATGGTAAACAAACTAATATGATCGCCAAAGCCTAATGGAATACTAAAAGGAAGTGTAGCAATAACGTCATAGCTTGATAGATCCTTACTCCATAAAAAAGCCTGACCCCTAAGTGCAATATTGGAATTAAAGAAACTGTAAAGCGCAAAGAAAATGGGGATTTGAAGTAGCGCTGGAATACATCCTCCTAAAGGATTAACACCCGCCTCTCTAAACAACTTCATTTGCTCCATTGCAAATCCTTGTTGATCATCACCAAATTTTTTCTTGATTGTATCAAGCTCAGGCTTTAACACTTTCATTTTAGCACCACTCAAATAACTACTATAGGTTAAAGGAGATGTTACGAGTCTGATAAATAAAGTAAGCAACAATACAACCCAACCATAATTTGAAACAAAGCCAGCAAAGAAGTCAAATACTGGCATGATAATGTATTTGTTAATTGGGCGAACAAAAGAATACATATCTCTTCCTAGATTCACAATGCGATCCATTTCTGGTGCTTGCTTTTTAAGAATCTCAAAATCAGAAGGACCTGAAAACAATTGTAAGGCTACTTTATTTGTTGCTGCTAGCGGTAATTTAATTTGCAAATTGGCTTCTGTTTTAGCAAGCTTTTTAGAACTGTCAGTATATCGAGACCAGTTTACAGCACCCGAATTGAAACTGTTTTTTGCAATAAGCGTGGTATTAAAAAACTGTTGCACCACACTCACCCACTGTACTGGCTTTTCAAATGTTTTTTCGTTATTCGCTGAAATATAATCGAACTCGTTTCCTTCTGAAAAACAAATATTAGACATCTGTCTTTCATACTCGGCTGTTCTTTCGAGTTGACTAGTTTCTGACAACCATTTAAAATTAAGTACTCCAGCCGTTAATAATTGGTTAGCCCCCACTAATTCAATATCCCAATCAAGTGCATATGAATTTGGATGTAACGTATAGGTATGAATAATTGAAGTTCCAGTAGCAGAAGCTATAACAAATTTGATAGAAGAAGATCCATCTGATGTTTTGGTGATAGCCGATGGCGTGAAATATAATTCAGAAGTTAGCGCTGATTTATTATCTGCTGTATTTACAGCGTATCCCATTTGGTTTTGTTGACCCAGAACAACTGCTGCACTATCTGCTGTCGAATATTTTTTAAGCGTTACACTTTTTACTTGACCACCCTTATTGGTTAAAACAACACTGATCAATTCATTTTCAATTGTTACCGTTGTGTCTTTACCAAGTGCCGCCGCTACAAAGTTTCCTGCAGTAGCAATTTTAGCAATCGAGTCTCTTTGTAAAGAATCAATTTTAGCAGCCACAAGATCTTGCGGCTTTACGAGTTTAGCTTGCGCTTTGGCAATAGAATCTTCTTGTTGCTTTTTAAAGGCAACCAAAGCTGTTTGTTGTTGATTGGTATACCAGAAATAAGAAAAAAACAAGATACCTAACAAAACAAATCCTATGAGCGAATTCTTATCAGACTTCATACGTGTATTTATTGAAGGTCAAAGGTACTAGTTGAAACCTAGAATCATTGACCCCTCAGTTAAAAATTAAGGTTATTTAGCCGCTTTAGAGGCTTGATAGAGCTTTGCAGCTGCTAAAAAGCTAACAAAAAGTGGCGCAGGTACTTCGGCAGTACTCTTAAGCTCTGGGTGATACTGCACACCAATAAAGAATGGATGATTGGGAAGTTCCACAATTTCCACTAAACCAGTTTCAGGATTTTTACCACTCGCCACAAGTCCGGCTTTAATAAACGCGTCATAATAATCATTGTTGAATTCATAACGGTGACGGTGACGCTCTGTGATAGAAGTAGCTCCATAAATTTTATGTGCAAGTGTTCCTGGTGTAATTTCACAAGGATATGCACCAAGGCGCATGGTTCCACCCATCATTTTAATTTTCTTTTGCTCCTCCATCATATTAATAACTGGATTAGAGGTAGTCGCATTCATTTCGGTAGAATGCGCGTCAGCTAAACCAAGCACATTTCTTGCATATTCAATTACAGACATTTGCATACCTAAACAAATACCAAAGAATGGTAAATTATTTTCTCTTGCATACTGCACGGCATGAATTTTTCCTTCAATACCTCTGTTACCAAAACCAGGCGCTACCAGCAAACCATCAAGGCCTTCTAATTTTTCGGCAACATTCTCCTGCGTCAAATGCTCGCTATGTACGTTCACTACTTTTACTTTAACTTCATTAGGCGCACCTGCATGAATAAAGCTTTCTAAAATAGATTTGTAAGCATCTTGTAACTCAATATATTTTCCAATCAATCCAATACGTACTTCAGATTTTGGATGTTTTAATTTTTGTAAAAAGCCATTCCACTTATCTAAATTAGGCGCGCCGTATCCGTTGATTTTTAATTTTTTCAAACAAATTAAATCAAGCTTTTCACGCAGCATTAAAAGTGGCACTTCGTATATGGTTGAAGCGTCCATAGCTTCAATAACAGCTTCTTGTTTAACGTTACAAAATAGCGCAATCTTTCTTTTGATATCGTCATTAAGCGGCTCCTCTGTTCTACAAACAATGATATCAGGATGCACACCTGTTTCACTTAACATTTTTACACTGTGCTGCGTAGGCTTTGTCTTTAATTCTTTAGCGGCACGCAAATATGGAATGAGTGTAAGGTGCACCACCATTACGTCTTGCTCTGGCAGCTCCCACTGCAATTGACGCACGGCCTCTATAAAAGGTAAACTTTCAATGTCACCTACGGTACCACCAATTTCAGTTAAAATAATATCATACTTACCTGTTTCACCAAGTAGTTTCATGCGGTGCTTGATTTCGTCGGTAATATGCGGCACTACTTGTACCGTTTTACCTAAAAAGTCACCCGCTCTTTCTTTGTTGATTACGGTCTGATAAATACGACCAGTTGTTACGTTGTTTGCTTGAGTGGTATGAATATTTAAGAAACGTTCGTAGTGTCCTAAATCCAAATCCGTTTCTGCACCATCTTCGGTAACATAACACTCTCCATGTTCGTATGGATTTAAAGTTCCTGGATCCACGTTGATGTAGGGATCAAACTTTTGAATGGTTACTGTGAGTCCTCTAGACTGCAATAATTTTGCGAGCGATGCTGCAATGATTCCTTTTCCTAAGCTACTTGTAACGCCGCCCGTAACAAAAATGTACTTTGCCATAAATTAAATTCATCTAGTTGTAAAAATAAAATGCACGCAATAGCAGGGCTATTGTGCACTCCATTTTTACATGGTTAAGATTGTTTTGACCTGATTTAAAAGGGAAATTTATTAGAGGTCATACAAACCTACATTAATTAACAAGACCCGCAAAGTGTTTGCGTCTTGAAACTAAAAAATAGTTGAAAATGTGAATAAACTGGTTAATAAATAAGCCCTTTTTGGAGGTAATGGGCCACATAGTCTTGCACCCCATCTTCTAGGCTTGTAAAGCCTGCTTTGTAGCCCGCCATCTTTAGTTTTTCCATGCTGGCTTCTGTAAAATACTGATAGGCATCTCTAATGTCGAGTGGCATATCTATAAAATGGATATTGGGTTCCAAATCTAGCCCAGCAAAAGTAGCCCTAACTAAATCTATAAAACTACGCGCCTCCCCTGTTCCTAAATTATAGAGCCCATCATTTATAGACCTCCAATTGTTTTGAAGCATCGTTTCCAGCATCCATCCTATTACAGCCACCACGTCTTTAACGTAAATAAAATCGCGGAGCTGTTCGCCATCTTTGTAGTCCGGCTTATGGCTTTTAAATAGCTGAACTTTTCCTGTTTGTTTAATTTGATTAAACGCATGAAAAATGACAGATGCCATACGACCCTTGTGATATTCGCCGGGACCGTATACATTAAAGAATTTTAACCCAGTCCAAGAAGCAGGAGCATCTTTTTGCGCTAGCGCCCACTTATCAAATTCATTTTTACTAACGCCGTAAGGGTTTAATGGCTAAAGAGCTGCAACATTTTCTTGCTCATCGTTGTATCCATTTTC
>JAOASV010000168.1 GCA_030158535.1 Sediminibacterium sp. | reverse complement strand
TATTGGGTCTTACACCAAATGATCCCGTACAAAAACAAAGTCCATTAGACATAGAGGGAACAGCATCAAACAAAGTCTGAATGTCTGAAGCGCTACTTACAACCCTTGGTAATCCTAAAATAGAATAAGGAGGATCGTCGGGGTGAATCACCATTTTAACGCCACATGACTCGGCAACAGGAATAATTTGATCTAAAAAATAAATTAGATGCGCTCTTAATTTTTGGGCATCTATATGATCATATGCAGCAAGTGCATTTCTAAACGCTTCCATCGTAAAACTTTCTTCACTGCCCGGAAGCCCCTTAATCATATTGTGCTGGAGCTCTAATTTTTGAGCATCCGACATTTGTGCAAAGCGCTGTTTAGCAAGTTCTAATTCAGCATCGGTATAATCATTTGCTGCATTTCTTCTTTCCAAAATATATACATCAAATGCGGCAACGGCTGCCTTTTCATAGCGTAATGCCAATGATTTATCAGGCATTTCGTACTTTAAATTGGTACGCGTCCAATCCATCACAGGCATAAAATTATAGGTCACAATTTTAATGCCACAACTACTTAAATTTTGTATGGTTTGCTTATAGTTAGTAATGTATTTTTCAAAGCCAGCTGCTTGTGTTTTAATCGCTTCATGCACCGGCACACTTTCAACAACATCCCACGTAAGTCCGGCCGCTTCAATGATTTGGATGCGTTCCTTAATTGCATCAATACTCCACACATCACCATTTGGAATTTGATGGAGGGCTGAAACTACACCCGTGCAACCAGCTTGACGTATATCCCATAAACCAACAGGGTCGTTTGGACCATACCAGCGCATGGTTTGAATCATTTTTGGTTGCTCTTGCATAATCAGTTATTATTCTAAATCTTCGGCAGCAATAACATTTACTTTAGGCACGAGTATATGCATGATTAGCCAAGCCAATAAATAAGCCGAGCCACATACAATAAACATGATATAATAAGCCGTTTCAATTTGGCCTATAGAACGGTAATGCACAAACAAATTCTTTTGCACAACCATTGATAATAAAATACCGCCAATCGCTCCAAACATGCCGCCAATACCGGTTACAGAGCCTACAGCGCGTTTAGGAAACATATCACTTACGGTCGTGAATATATTAGCACTCCAGGCCTGATGCGCAGCTGCTGCTATACCAATTACAAAAACAGCCAACCACATATTCATACCACCTAGTACTTGTGCAAATAAAATAGGCAATACTAAAAAGGCATATAATAACATAGAAGACTTGCGCGCTTTAAATACTGGCCAGTTCTTTTTAATAAAATACATAGGGAGCCATCCGCCAAAAATACTTCCTACCGCAGACATCGTATATACGGCAGCAACTGGAAGTGCGATAGCAGTTCCTTTAATATGGTATTGACTTTCTAAAAAATCCGGTAACCAGAAAAGATAAAACCACCAAATTGGATCGGTTAATAATTTACCTAAAGCAAAAGCCCATGTTTGTTTGTACTTTAATAAAGTCGCCCAACCAAATGATTTAGTTTGTAATGCATCCCCTTCCGGAATAGCATCAGTATCACTATTAATATAAGCAAGTTCGGCAGCAGATAATTTAGGGTGCTCCGATGGTTTGTAATAATGCTTATTCCAAAAAATAAGCCAAATAAATCCAAGTAAACCCGTTGCAATAAAAGCCCACTGCCAACCATATGCAGCTGCAATAAATGGAACGGTTAAAGGCGCAACAATGGCACCAATATTAGCGCCAGAATTAAAAAGACCTGTTGCCAATGCACGCTCTTTACGCGGAAACCATTCGGCCACCGTTTTAATGGCAGCAGGAAAGTTACCAGCTTCAGTTACACCTAATGCGGCACGTGCCACAGAAAAACCAAAAACACTTTTAGCAGCCGCATGTAAAACAGCAGCCACACTCCAAAGTCCAGTAGCCCATGCATACCCTTTTTTAGTCCCCACAGTATCAATAAATCGTCCTGCTAATAATAATCCGATGGCATAAGATACTTTAAACGCGATTTCTACATTGGTATAATCACCATCATCCCATTTTAACTCGGTGGTAAGTGTAGATTTTAATAAGCTAATTACCGCTCTATCTAAATAGTTAATCGTAGTTGCAAAAAAAACTAAACTACAAATAGTCCAGCGGTAACGTCCAATATTTTGTTCCATATGGGTAAACTTTAAATCGTAATTATTGTACTTTTTTTATGAGCTGTACAAGTTCTTTTGTTTGAGTTTCTAATTCCTTATAATTTTTATTCGCTAAAACATCTTTGGTAATCAGTTTACTTCCAAGCCCTACGCCAACTACACCTGCTTTAAACCAGGCACCAATATTTTGCTCGGTTGGCTCTACACCACCTGTTACTAAAAAGTCGACACCTGTAAATAATGTTTTTATAGCTTCTACAAAACCAGGACCTAATACGTTACCCGGAAATAATTTTACAAGTGTAGCGCCAGATTTTTGCGCCACATGAATTTCGGTGGGGGTCATACAACCTGGTATCCATAATACTTTATGCATGTATGCAACGTCTGCAACACTGGCATCAAAACAAGGACTGATTAAAAAATCAGAACCGGCATCAATAAATGCAGTAGCGTCTTGTGGTGTTTTAATGGTACCTATGCCAAGTATCAAACCAGGCATCGTGGATTTTAAAGAAACTAGGTGCTTAAAATTCGGAAGTGCATGCACGCCCCTATTGGTAAACTCAACACATCTAACGCCACCATTGTATAGTGCTTGAAGCACATTTTCACAAACAGTAACGTCATCATGATAAAACAAAGGCAACATACCTTCATTTTTAATTTGATTGATTAAAGCGGCTTCTCTTTCCATTTAATACCTTGATTTAATTTGACTAACGGTTTGTTTGGTACTATCACCCAGTTCTTGCAATTTACCAAAAGCTGCCGAAGCTGCATAATTTATCGTTTCCTGATGCGCATGTCCATTATGAATGCCATATATAAGTCCTGCCATAAAACAGTCTCCACTACCCACTTTATCAATCACTGAATTTGCATCAAAACTTACTGATACAGCCTGCTCCTCTCTTGTATCAAGTGCCGCATAATAATGCACGCCCGCTCCTTCTGGTGTAAATCTAAAGGTGTTGGCTACCACTTTGCAAGACGTGTTTTGTGCAAATAGTACAGCAGCCGTTTCCTTAGCACATGCAGCGAACGCTTCTTTACTGGTAGCGCTTTCTGCAGCAGCTGGAACATGAATACCCAGGAGATCTCTAGCGCTCCAGATATTACCCATAATTACATCGGCATAAGCAACAAGTTCTGGCATTACCTCTGCAGGCTGCTTGCCATATTTCCAAAGTTTAGCGCGGTAATTTAAGTCTACAGAAATGGTAAGCCCTAAACGCTTTGCAGCTTTTAATGCATCCAAACAAAGTTCGGCGGCCTGCGCTGTTAAAGCCGGACTGATGGCACTAAAATGAAACCAATCAGAACCATCCAGTAATGCATCCCAATTTATTTTTCCCGGGAATAAAGCTGTTGAAAATGAAGCGTGTGCACGGTCGTAAATGACACCTGCATTTTTTAAATCGGCACCTTGTGGTAAAAAGTAAATACCTATACGGTCGCCACAATATTGCATGGCTTCTACGCCAATATGACTAGCAGCAATTGACGCTGCAATTTCTTTAGATAAATAATTGTCTGGCATTGCAGACATATACGTAACGGGTTGCTGCCATCCAGCCAAAGCCTTTGCTACATTGAGTTCTGCGCCACCCAAATGCACCGGCATAGAAGCACTGTTAATCCAGCCCTGATCTAATACGGGTGACATTCGAAGTAAAATTTCCCCAAAACAAAATACTTTTTTCATACTTATTTCTTACCCGTTTGATTTACAAGATAATATGAAATGAAATAAAAAAGTAGATTATTTGTCATTCCAGCCAAAATAGGTATTGGCATTGTTGTAACAGATATCCTGAATAATTTGACCTACCCATTTTGTATCGTTAGGCAATTCACCATTTTCAATTTCGTCGCCAAACAAATTACACAAGATGCGTCTAAAATATTCGTGTCTTGGGAAAGATAAAAAGCTTCGCGAATCGGTGAGCATGCCTACAAACCTGCTCACTAGACCCATATTACTAAGGGCATTTAACTGTTTAATGATGCCATCTTTTTGATCTAAAAACCACCATCCACTACCAAACTGAATTTTCCCTGCTACAGATCCGTCATTAAAATTACCAATCATAGAGGCCATCAGCTCATTGTCTGCAGGATTCAGATTGTAAATAATCGTTTTAGCCAATTTGTCTTCGCTATCGAGTTTATTTAAAAATTTAGAAAGCGCTGCAGCTTGCGAAAAATCTCCAATACTATCCCATCCAGTGTCTGGTCCTAATTTAGACAGCATGCGTGAATTGTTATTGCGAAGTGCACCAAGGTGATATTGTTGCACCCAGCCTTTTTCCCAATCCCATTCTGCAAAATGAAGTAACATGCAGCTTTTAAATTTGCGCTGCTCGATAAGACTTAATTCTTTTCCACCATATACTTTTGTAAATATGGCTTCAATTTCTTGCCCTGTAAAATCTTCTACATAAATTTCTTCTAATCCATGATCGCTTACAGAACATCCCATGGATGCAAAAAAGTCATGTCTATTTTGAAGAGCAAATAAATAATCTTCAAAGGAAGAAACTGACAAATTGGTAACGGCTTCTAATTTTTTAACATACGCTGTAAAATTAGCCGCACTAGAAACTTCCATGGCTTTATCAGGCCTAAAAGCAGGCTTTATTTTTACTTCAAAATCACTCTCAGCAAGCGTTTTGTGGTATTCCAATGAATCGATAGGGTCATCTGTGGTGCAAATGACTTTTACATTCATTTTTCGAATTAAATTTTTGATACTAAATGCATCCGTTTGAATTTGCGCACTAGCATTATCATACACCGCTTTTGCAGTTGAAGAATCTAGTATCTCTCCAATGCCAAAATATCTTTTTAACTCTAAATGTGTCCAGTGGTAAAGCGGGTTGCGCATGGTGTATGGCACTGTAGCAGCCCACTTCTCAAATTTATCATAATCAGACTTATTGCCCGTGCAATAAGATTCATCAACACCATTCGTACGCATGGCTCTCCACTTATAATGATCGCCATATAACCAAGCCTGCGTTAAATTTTCGAACTTAATATCTTCGGCAATTTGTTGTGGCGACAAATGACAATGGTAATCGATAATTGGCATTTGTTTGGCATACTCCTCATACAATAACTGCGCTGTTTTAGTTTGCAACAAAAAATCTTCACCCATAAATAACTTACTCATCTCTTCAAATTTTTATTTATAAACTCACTCCACGTTTCCATGGAATAAAATCATCTTGATTTAACAATACTGCCTTAGGGGTAATTTCACCACTAGCAGCTTTAATACAATAGTCCAATATTAATTCGCCCATTTCTGCAATCGTTTTTTCGCCAGCAATAATTGGACTCGTATCAATATCAATAATGTCATTCATTCTTTTCGTTAAAGCAGCGTTGGTAGACACTTTAATAGTAGGACATACAGGGTTGCCAGTTGGCGTACCAAGCCCTGTGGTAAACAAAATTAGCGTTGCGCCACTTGCCGCTTTACCTGTTGTAGCTTCTACATCATTACCCGGTGTACACACTAAATTTAATCCAGGCTTGGTAGCAGGCTCTGTATAATCTAACACATCCACTACAGGAGAGGAGCCTCCTTTTTTAGCAGCACCCGCAGACTTTATCGCATCGGTAATTAACCCATCTTTAATATTTCCGGGAGATGGATTCATATGAAAACCAGAACCAGCAGCTATTGCAGCAGCACTATATGCACCCATAAGATCAATGAACTTATGTGCCGCATCCGGATTAACAGTACGGTCAATTAATTCTTGTTCTACCCCACAGAGTTCCGGAAACTCAGCAAGTAATACTTTAGCACCTAATGCTACGAGCAAATCACTACAATAGCCTACTGCTGGGTTTGCAGAAATGCCACTAAATCCATCACTGCCGCCACACTTAACGCCTACTGTTAATTGATCAAGCCCAGCAGGCTGTCTTTCCATTTTATTGGCCTCAATAAGCCCTTCAAATGTTTTTTTGATGGCTTCGCAAATCAAATCTTCTTCACTAACTGATTGTTGTTGCTCGAAAATATAAAGTGGTTTGTCGAATGTTGGATTGCGCAGCTTGATATCATTTTCTAAATCTTGTAACTGCAAATTTTGACAACCCAAACTTAAAACGGTAATACCTGCCACATTTGGATGATCGGCGTAGGCGGCTAGAAGCTTACTTAATATAGCAGCGTCTCCTCTGGTTCCACCACAACCACCCTGATGATTTAAAAATTTAATGCCATCAATATTTTTAAACTTACGATTCTCTTTAGGCTCTGCCATTAATGAGGCTGGAGAAAAATCATGGATCGAACTACCTGCTTCATACGCATGTAACAACTGCTTTGTAAAAGATTTGTACTTATGTGTTACCGCGTATCCTAGCTCGTTATGCAGCGCTTCACGTATCACATCTAAATTTCTGTTTTCACAAAATACAGTTGGTATAAACAACCAATAATTAGCAGTACCCACCCTGCCATCGGTGCGGTGGTATCCTAAAAATGTTTTGTTTTTATAGGCCTCTACATTGGGAGGTATCCAGCTATAATTATAAGGTCTAAATGCATAAGGTTCTGCTGCGTGATGCAAATTAGTGGTGGTCATACGCATACCCATCGTAACCGGCACTTGTACTTTCCCCACCAAAACGCCATACATAGTAACCAAACTACCCGCTTCCATGTTTGACTGATAAAACTTATGTTTAGCTGCAACGTCGTCCACTATTTTATATGTTGCATTTTCATACACTACAGTAGCGCCAGCAGGAATGTCTTCAAGCGCAACAATCACATTGTCACTAGGGTGTACTTTAATTACTTTATAATTCTCTTTCATCATTTCTTTATTTTTTTACTACCGATGCCAAAATTTCTTTTACAGAACCTGCTTCAATAGCATCCACATAATCAAAAACCTGTTCATTAAAAACCTTGGGTGCTACAAATGTATTTTTTGAAGCCCAAGCGGTAGACATTTCTGCAGCTTTGTCGTCTTTGATTTCATATTCGGCGCCTGCATAAGTGCCCATATACTTTTGAGGAGCTACTTCCTTAGATTTCATGAATACTAAAAACGCAGCAAACCCAAAAGACATCAGCTTAGGCGCCCTCCCATTTTGTTTCACATATTTTTCTACCAAAGGCACTACGCGCATTTGCATTTTAGACGTGTATTGTACCGAAATGTTAAGCCACAAGTGTTCAATACTCTGATTGGAAAAACGGTCAATAACTTGAAGTGCAAATGCGTTCGCTTCCTCTAATGAAATATCTCCATCAGCAACAAGTGGCACAATTTCTTCTAATAACATGGCCGATATAAAAGACCTGAATGTACTATCTTTTAAAGCGTCTCTCACGGTTACAAAACCACACAAATGGGCCACACCGCAACATAGAGAGTGAGTAGCATTTAAAAGTCTTAATTTAATTTCTTTGTACTTATTAATGCTTGTCGCTAAAATTACCCGGTTATCAGCACCTGCAAATGAAAGTATAGCTGCCGTTTTTTCACTTGCTGTTTCGATAGCCCATAGTCTGTAAGGTTCAGACATAATGGCAAGATCATCGGTGTAACCAGCTTTTGCTTCAAAAGCCGTCTTTTCTTCGTCAGGCAATTTACCGGGCACAATACAATCAACCAATGAACTACAAAAATCATTGGCGTTATTTATCCAATCAATAAATGATGGGTCAAGTCCTCTTAACCTCGCTAGTTCTAAAACAATATCTTTGAGTTTAATTCCATTATCACTTATAAGCTCGGTTGGAATGATAACCATGCCCGCATCTTCAGAACCGCCAAAAACTCGGTAACGTTCCATCAAAAAATGTAGTAGTTTACCCGGAAACGATGCTGGAAAAAAGGCAGTAGCATCAGATGGAACAAGTGCAATACCTACTTCGGTGGTATTTGAAATAATTACTTGTATATCCTTACTAGCGGCACATTTTAATACTTCATCCCACTCAGATTTTGCTGACACTACCCTACTGATAGAAGCATTAATAGTAGTACGCTCTATTGGAGTCCCATTTTCAATGCCTTTTTCTAGTATGGTATATAAACCATCCTGCACGCCATAAGCGTCCGTACCTCCTTGATCTGTAGACTTTACCACTACAATTCTTCCGTTAAACAAACCTTGTTTATTGGCTTTATCAATAAAGTAATCAGGTAAGCCACGAAGCAATACGCCAGTTCCAAACTGCAACACTTTTTCAGGTAGCGCAAATAATGCATCCACATTATCAGAAGCGCTGCTTGCGTATGTTTTTTTATTCAACATCATACATTAATTAGTCTTGTTTATTTTTTGCAACCATTTTGGATAATCAACGAGCAGTAATGTTGCTGGCCAAGTTCCATACCAACCATACCCTGTTCTGCGTTCAACTTCAATTTGGCGTAAATCATATTTTTTATCGCTATCACGTCCACTAAAAAAAGGACGGTTGGTTCCTATTTCATAAAACCTTGCCCAGATAGTGCTATTAACATCTGGCGCAATGATTCTGTCTTTTCCTTTTGGCTCGTTTGGAGCATCAACATCTACATATTTGAATCCTTTAATTTTTACCGACTCAAGCCATTCGATGCCGGCTTTAATAGCAGCAATAATTTCTGGGCATGGGTTTTTTTGTCGCATTAAAAATTTAAGAATCCCTACCGACTCTTGCCCAC
Source organism: Sediminibacterium sp. (assembly GCA_030158535.1). Taxonomy (GTDB): domain Bacteria; phylum Bacteroidota; class Bacteroidia; order Chitinophagales; family Chitinophagaceae; genus Sediminibacterium. The sequence continues at coordinate 1,051 of JAOASV010000168.1, read as the reverse complement.
TAATAGATACGAGCTCAAACTTTCTTGCCATTTCCGGCTGCAAGGTATTACGGTTGTACTGCGCGCACCAGCCTGTTAAAACGCCATTTGCTTTTATTTGTGTCCTTACAATACATCCTATCCCCAATTCAACTGCAAGTTTTGCTTTTGGTACAAATGCCGGATCAACAACCTCAAAGTTCTTAGCACCTTCTACAATGTCTTGCATTATATTCAGCACATTCACTATGGCGTCATCATTAAAAGTTACTTGACTTCTATAGGAAGATGCATCTGGAAAGTATTGCGGCCATCCCCCTGTTGGATATTGTGCTTTTAATAAATAAGCAATCCCTTTTTCGGCAGCTTTTAGATACTTTTCATTTTTTGTTTTTTTATACGCTGCTACCAGGTACCTAATTTCCTTTGTTGTTGCACCATTATCAATGGTTGGATCATTTTTAAGCGAGTCCGCAATAATTAATTTTCGCTCGGCAGGTGTAAGCGTTTTTTTGTAATCAACTTTAATATCATTGATTGCTTTTGGCCAGCCGCCAATGGCACGCTGATACACAAGCATGTTTTCGGCTACAGCATCAACAACTGATAACTGACTTACTGCTGATAATGTAAGTGAAGTTGTATCAGGCATCCACTTACCACCAAATAACCAGTTAAGTGTTATTGTTTCTGGCTTGATATTCCCCTTTGCGGTTTCGATGTTATTTTTTAGCCAAGTAAATGCTGCACCTTCTTTTACTGCATTATAAAAGTAAACACGATGACCCCAATTAATTTGATTTTGAGGATTAGATGGATTTAAATAAATAGGAGCATCGGCCATCTCTTTGGCGAACCAACCATTAATAATATAAAAATGCGCGTCTCTATGATAACGCCCAAGTTTAAACCCAGGATCACCCGTAAATGTACAATTAACGAGCACTGTTTTAGCGTCTTCATTTTTAGATCCATCATGCCATATTGCTGCTGTATTTCCGTGCGCAATAAAACTGCAGTTTTGCGCCCATGCCCAACCCCTAGGACAATAAAAGTCTACCCCACCTTCCAT
>JAOASV010000167.1 GCA_030158535.1 Sediminibacterium sp. | reverse complement strand
TATTCGTTTTTGGCAGAATCGTTTAGAATGGAGAGAAAAAGACAAGTTTTTTATTGGCACCAGTGTTGAACTTGATGCCACTGCTTTAAAAGCAACACTATTAGCTGACTTGGCCTATCAAAAAGGTTTTTTAGAAAGTGTGACTAAAAAATTAAGCAATGAACGTTTTGTGCAAAATGCAAAACCTGAAGTGGTAGCATTAGAGCAACAAAAACAAGCCGACGCTATTGCAAGAATTGCAACCATAGAAGAAAGTTTACAATCTTTATAATTTCTCAATCGGTATGATGCGTAAACTATTTTTACTAGCGGCCTTAAATCTATTATTGGTTGCAAACACTTTGCAGGCGCAATCAAGTAGTGAGGTTAATACCTTAAGACGCATCAATCCGGATAATCCAAATAATGCTGTTTGGACAAGCTTGTCTAATACCTCTAAATACATTAATGTTGGTGTGCCAGTTGGTTATTTTGTGGCTGGCCTTGTTCATGACAATAAAGAATTAAAACAAAAAGCCGCTTATACTGCAGCGGCCATTTTGTTAAATACGGCTACCACTACCCTTTTAAAAAATGTGGTAAAAAGAGAACGACCATACAATACCTACACAGGTATATTTCCAGATAAAATTGAATCTGATTTTGCGTTTCCTTCTGGGCATACATCATCTGCTTTTGCAACAGCAACATCGCTTGCTATAACAACTAAAAAATGGTATATAGCAGTGCCAGCTTTAGCATGGAGTGCAGGTGTTGGTTATTCAAGAATTTATTTGGGACAGCACTACCCTTCTGATGTTATTATGGGAGCGCTTGTGGGCAGTAGCTCAGCGCTTATTTGCCACTGGGCTTCAAAGCAATTAGCCAAGCGTAAAAAATCTAAAACTGTTCTAATACAATAATGTCTACCTCCCTACATATTAGAGCAGCAGATGTAAATGATATTGCAACCATCAGAGAAATTGCCAACATAACCTGGCCTGTTGCTTATGGATCATATATTAGTAAAGAGCAGCTAGATTATATGCTAGATATGATGTATAGCGACAACTCTTTACTAGAGCAAATGAATAAAGGGCACCAGTTTTATATAGCTGAACAACATAACAACCCCATTGGATTTGCCTCTGTATCTAAAGAAGAAGATAATTCCAGTAAGCTTAATAAATTATACGTTTTACCTACTGCTCAAAAAACAGGTGCTGGAAAAGCATTGTTACAAAAGTCTATTGATTACGCAATATCCCATGCTGCAAATTGTTTGTACTTACAAGTGAACAAGCAAAACAACGCTCAGCATTTTTATAGCAAACACGGTTTTACGGTAAGAGAGGCTTCTATTTTAGAAATTGGCGGTGGCTATATCATGGATGATTATATCATGGAACTTGTTTTTAAAGGCTAGTAAACAAGCACATGCGTTTGCTTAATAATCCCCATTACAAATACACTTTGTACATGACCTATATTATCTGCTTCACTTAATTTATTAACGTGGAAATTATAGTAGTCGTCCATGTTTTCGGCAACTACTTTTAGCATAAAATCAAATTCACCAGAAATATTATAGCACTCAATGACTTCGTGCATCTCTAAAATACTTTTGATAAATCTGGCACCCGCATTTTTGTTGTGTTGTTTAAGCGATACATAACAAATAACGGTAAGTCCCTTTTTTACCTTATGTGGGTTTACGAGTGTTGCATACTGCGTAATCACGCCTTCTTCTTCTAGCCTTTTAATACGCTCATGCACAGGCGTGGTGCTTAACCCCACTTTATCAGCTATTTCTTTAACCGTTATTCTTGCGTTGGCTTGCAATAACCTTAAAATGGCTAAGTCTTTACTATCTAAACCGCTTGAAATAGTGGATTCCTCTTTTTGAATGCTTTTTTGTGCCATAAAATGATAGTTTATGCTGAAATAAAGAGTAAATATATACTTTTATTCTATTTATAAATATAATTTTAGTATTAAATACTATAAATATACCTTTGCACTTCATAAATAATCTAAATAAGTAATTATGTCATCACTTTCTTCTATCGACTTTAGTTTAAAACACAAAGTAGCGGATATCAGTCTTGCAGATTGGGGCCGTAAAGAAATCAGATTAGCTGAAGCAGAAATGCCAGGTTTAATGAGTATCCGTGAAGAGTACGGACCAAGTCAACCATTAAAAGGAGCTCGTATTGCGGGTTGCTTACACATGACCATTCAAACAGCTGTTTTAATTGAAACTTTAACTGCATTAGGTGCAGAAGTAAAGTGGAGCTCTTGTAATATCT
>JAOASV010000166.1 GCA_030158535.1 Sediminibacterium sp. | reverse complement strand
TTTACGAAATTTTGGAAGAGCAAATTATCCCTATGTACTACGACAACTATGACACTTGGCGCCAAGTGATTCAAAATGGTATGCGTGATGTACAGGTGCAGTTTGACGCCAACCGTATGGCCAAGGAGTACTACGAGCTCATGTACAAATAAGTATAACTTTTTAGGCCTACTTTTGTTATAGTACAAAAGATGCCCATGCAGCACAAAATTGTCATTGCAATTACTGGAGCCAGCGGTTCTATTTATGCCAAGGTTTTATTGGATAAATTAGCTGCTTTAAACACCCAAGTTGCACAGGTGGGCATTGTCATGAGCAAAAACGCCAAAGAAGTTTGGGAAACCGAACTGGGCAATACTGATTTTAACAACTACCCTTTTAATTACTACGAAAAGTTTGACTTTAACGCCCCCTTTGCCTCTGGATCGGCGGGATATAACACCATGATTGTGGCTCCTTGTAGCATGGGCACCTTAGGGCGCATTGCAGCCGGTATTAGTGACGATTTAATTACCCGCGCAGCAGATGTAGTTTTAAAAGAAAGAAGAAAGCTTATTTTAATGGTGCGCGAAACGCCGTATAACCTTATTCATATCAAAAACATGGAAACGGTAACGCTAGCAGGTGGTATTATTTGCCCAGCTACACCATCGTTTTATAGTAAACCTACTACTATTGAGCAGGCAGCTGCTACCGTGGTAGACCGTGTAATTGATTTAGCTGGACTCAAGCAGGACAGTTACAGATGGGGAGAATAATCCCCCCATCTATTACTAATAGCTACTCTACTTTAGCGCTTTCGTCTTCAGTTACTTTTTTGCGAAAAGTAAATATAATTTTACCCGCTTCTTTATCAAGGTCTGCAATAAGTGTATCGCCAGCGGTGATGGTAAAGTTTAAAATTTCTTCGGCTAAAGGATCTTCCAAATATTTTTGAATGGCTCTGTGTAATGGTCTAGCACCATACTGCACATCGTATCCTTTATCTGCGATAAAATCTTTAGCGGCTTCTGTTAATTCTAAACTAAAGCCTAAGTTTTGTAAACGTTTTTCTACACCCTTCATTAAAATATCTATGATGTTGAAAATGTTTTCTTTGGTTAAAGAATTAAACACTACCACATCATCGATACGGTTTAAAAACTCTGGAGAGAACGTACGCTTTAATGCTTTTTCAATAACTGCTTTGTTATTTTCTTCGGCGTTTTGAATACGCGTAGCAGTTGCAAAACCTACTCCATCACCAAACTCTTTTAATTGACGTACGCCAATATTAGAAGTCATAATGATAAGCGTGTTTTTGAAATCAATTTTTCGACCAAGGCCATCTGTTAATTGACCGTCATCCAATACCTGCAATAAAATATTGTAAATATCTGGATGCGCTTTTTCAATTTCATCTAATAAAATAACACAGTATGGTTTACGTCTAACTTTTTCAGTTAATTGTCCACCCTCTTCATATCCTACATAGCCTGGAGGCGCGCCAATTAAGCGGCTCACGGTGAATTTTTCCATGTACTCACTCATATCAATACGAATCAGTGCATCGTCGGACTCAAACATATTGCGGGCTAGCGCACGCGCTAGTTCGGTTTTACCAACACCCGTTGGTCCTAAAAATATAAAGGTACCAATTGGCTTTTTCGGATCTTTTAATCCTACTCTATTACGCTGAATGGCTTTAACAACTTTTAAAATTGCTTCATCCTGTCCAACAACCATGCCTTTCATTTCTTCATTCATACGGCGCAGCTTGTCTGTTTCTGCTTGTACCATACGCTTAACAGGAATGCCTGTCATCATACTCACTACTTCGGCAATATTTTCTTCTGAAATTGGATAACGCTTGTGTTTGCTTTCTTCTTCCCAAGCAGACTTTGCTTGCTCCAAAGATTCACCCAATTTTTTTTCTGTATCTCTAAGTGCAGCCGCCTCTTCGAAACGCTGACTTTTTACCACTTTATTTTTTTCGTTTTTAACGGCTTCGATTTCTTTTTCAAGTTCCACAATGGTTTCTGGAACATTGATATTTTTTAAGTGTACTCTAGCACCTACTTCATCTAATACATCAATCGCTTTGTCCGGAAGTAAACGGTCCGTCATATAACGGTCGCTTAATTTTACACAAGCCTCAATGGCGTCATCGCCATAGGTTACGTTATGGAAATCTTCGTATTTAGATTTGATATTGTTTAAAATAACAATGGTATCATCTACACTAGGTGGTTCAATCAATACTTTTTGGAATCGTCTGTCTAGTGCACCATCTTTTTCGATGTGCATGCGGTATTCGTCAAGCGTAGAAGCACCAATACAT
>JAOASV010000165.1 GCA_030158535.1 Sediminibacterium sp. | reverse complement strand
AGGTTAAACCAAAATGTTTTGTAATAATGTGTTTAAATTATACTTTTAACTGGTACTAAATAAGGGGAGCCTACATTGTTATTAAATAAAAAACTCTAATTTTACTTTATGAAAACTAAAGAAAACAAATCAAAAGGATTGGTAAAGATTGCCGAATCAGGTCTTTTGTCTTTGGTGTCTTCTAAACTAAAGGATAGAGTACTTTTCCCAGAAAAGGTTGAAAAGACTAAAGAGTACCTAAAAGGTGCAAAATTTGCAAAATCTTAATTTACTCTAGTTAATTGATCATTAAATTGTCTCGACATTGGGGTGAGTATAAAATTATTGTATCTAAACAACTATAATTTAATAAGTTAGAATTATAAAAGAGGCCCCAGCGGGATCACAAAGCTCCGACGTAAGTCGGAGCTTTTTTGTTTTAAGGCTGCGTCGGGAGCTCGCTCACGTAAGCAGACGAGAAACAAAAAAGCAACCAGAACACGCAGTGTTTTGGTTAGGAGCTTTGAGTTAGTTCAATGCGGAGGGAAGTCGGCGAAGTAGAACGAAGCCGACAATCCCAAACAGATAGTTCAAGAAATTTTAGAATAAAGTCTCATCCGGAAGCAAGTCGGCGAAGTGCAACGGAGCCGACAATCCCAAATAGAAAGTTTAAAAATGCGAATTCACTCTCAATGCGGAGGGAAGTCGGCGAAACTGAGTGAAGCCGACAATCCCATCTGGAAATTCCGAAATTTAGAATTCACTCTCAATGCGGAGGGAAGTCGGCGCAATGAAGTGGAGACGACAATCCCAAATATTTATGGCACGTTTTTGTAGTCTTTTGTATTGTTTTGTGTGGCTCGGTTTTCAATTACTTATCGAGCTATCTCAGTTATTTTCATCCAGGTACTAGTATCATTGTATATTGTTATTGAATCATCGGCTGAATTTCTATTTGCCTTCACGGTTATGCTTTTTGGAGTAGTTGACGAATTGGAATATCTAGCAACTAAAGGGAACAATACGCTCGATCATGTTCCTCCACCATAATAGCTACCAGTAAAATCTTGAAATCCTTTTGAGATTAAGGTCCCTTCCACATCTATTTGACTCGCAAAAGTATCTTGACCATAACCTGAAATTCTATAGGAGGTATTGTATTCAATAATAATATAGCTGCTATTTGAAATTGGAGTATAACTGTAAGTTGCAATTGTAGTGGCTGTAGTTGAATTTATTAATGTACTTGATCCATTAACCAATTCACTTGAAGATAAAATTGTAGTTTTAATTGTAGATCCTGCTGCAGCACCAATAATTGAACCACTAGCTTTCACATTACCACTAACCTCTAATTTTTCTGAAGGATTAGACGTTCCAATCCCCACATTCCCAGTTGTATTATATGTATTAGTTCCAGCTAGTGTCCATGGGTTTATAATTGCGGAAGATCCTACTTGTGTAATATTTGCTGTCCCACTTGTAATATTTTGTGTACCAACAGTGGTAGCTGTTGTTCTGAGTTTTACTGTTTGATTAGAAGTGGTTGTGTAAATAAAGTTAATTACAGGATTAGAGCCGAATCCTGCTGTTCTTGTAGTTGAAGAAGTGATAGTTTGTGTTCCATTCACTAACAATGTGTTCGATATTGCATCGACAAAACCATATTCAATATAACTTCCGTCAGCTGAGGCACCATTCGATCTAATTTGAGCTTGGAACAAGTATGTTTTGTTAGCAGATAACGTAAAGACACCTGTTGAAGTATTGTAAGGAATATTACCGCCGTTATTCGATGTAAAAATTAAATCTCTATTATCTCCGATTGAAGATTGACTAATAGTACTTACTGATACATAATCAACACTTTGACCAGTCACTGGGGCATTACCAGAAATTTTTTTCCACGTTACACCTGTTCGTCCATTAAAGTCTGAAGTCACATTAAATGCTCCACTTGATGCCCATACTCTAACCTTATACACCGCAGATCCATTCGTTGTAATTCTTACAACCCCAGTTCCTGTCGATCCAGTTTGACCATAAGCTGGAAGTATCTCTGAATCAGGGACTAAGATGCCAGAAGCATCATAAATTGCAAATTCTGACGCGTAACCTGCTGCACCTTGAGCCCTTAAAAATGTAATTACTTCCCATGTACCAGCACTTGGTAAAGTAAAAGAAAGCACATCTACAGGTGTTCCACTACTTATACTTACGTTTGAACTTAAAAACTGAGCACCAAATTCAGCTGCAACACTTCCACTTCCCCCTTCTGTTGCAATGGTTGCCCATGCTGTCCCATTCCAAAAATAATATCCAGCAGCGAGTCCAGCATCTCCTTTGCAAT
>JAOASV010000164.1:572-2334 GCA_030158535.1 Sediminibacterium sp. | reverse complement strand
CTCTACACCACTAGACAATCTTCCACCTAATGACCTCGGTTCACAATAACCAACAATTAAAATGGTGTTATCTCTACTCCCAATATTATTCATGATATGGTGCTTTACCCTACCGGCATCGGCCATACCACTCGCCGAAATAATTACACATGGCTGATCCAGCGTATTGAGTCTCTTACTTTCTTCTACCGAACTTATAAACGTAAGCCCATCAAAATCAAATGGATCATTGTCATGCTCCATTATTTTTCGGATGGTTTTATTAAAATATTGAGGATAACGTTTTAATAATTCGGTAGCTTCTTTACTTAATGGGCTATCTACAAAAATGGGAATACGAGGCAACCTCTTTTCGATACTTAACTGATTGAGCGCGTACAATAACTCTTGAGTACGGCCCACACTAAATGCTGGAATAATTAATTTTCCTTTTTTATGTATACAGGTTTTTTCGATCCAAGACAAAAGACTGTCCGGAGTGCCGTGCACTTCGTCGTGTAGTTTATTGCCATACGTGCTTTCGATTATAATATAATTGGCTTGCGGAAAAACAGCAGGCGCTCTTAAAATAGCATCGTTGTAACGTCCAATATCTCCACTAAAACTAAGCTGCTTGGTTTCGCCGTTTTCAGTAATTTTTAAATGCACCGATGCACTGCCAATAATATGACCGGCATCCGTAAATAAAAGCTCTACTCCAGACGCAATGCTTGTCCATTTGTCATAAGCAGCTACTTCAAATAAAGTGAGTGCTTCGGCGGCGTCTTCTAAATCATATAACGCTTCAAATGGAGGTAGCCCTTGTTTGGCCCTACGTTTATTAATAAATTTTGTATCGTCTCTTTGTATAACAGCAGAGTCTTCAAGTAAAACAGCTGCTAAATCTTTGGTAGCAGGCGTTGCAAATATCTTTCCTCTAAAACCATCTTTATATAGCTTAGGTATGAGACCCGAATGATCAATATGCGCATGAGATAACACTAAAATATCTACGCCAGCTGCTTCAAAACCAAGGGTACTATTCATTGCTTGCGTTTCTCTACCCATTCCCTGAAACATCCCACAGTCAAGTAAGATTTTAAAACCACTTTTGAGAGTAATTAAATGTTTTGAACCTGTAACTGTTTGCGCTGCTCCGTGGAAGGAAATTTTCATGTAAACTATTTTGATTTGAGACTTTTGGATGCCTTTGCTTTAAGACTCCATGTAATAAAAAATTCGGCAACAACTTCGCCGTTTTGATTCACACCTGTAGATTTACTTACAAGCGTAACACCTTCTCCTGTTTCTTTAGCTGTTTTAACAATATCAATAATGGCGTCGCCATCAGAACAAGTAAACGTAATGACACCCACCGCTTTTTTATAAAAATGAGATTCCATTTTTACCACTAGCATACTAATGGCTGGATCAGATTTATAAATATTGGCAAGACATAAAATACCACTGCTAAATTCGGCGGCCATTGATAAGACGGCAAAATACATAGACCCAAATGGGTTTTGTGTAAGCCACTTGTACTTCACTTGCACTGCAGCCTGGCCAGGCTCTAATTGTATGAGTTTAAGGCCCGCTAAAAATCCCATAGGAAGCTTAACCAGCATATACAACCAGAATTTAACTGGATGCATAATTAACGCGCGAAACGCAGTGAAATTAGGTGTCATAAAAAAGATTTTAACCTAAAAGAAGTAATGCCAATATGTAATCAGAAATTAAAATTAAAATGTACAAGCCAAGACTAATTTTAAGTAAACTTTAC
>JAOASV010000164.1:0-562 GCA_030158535.1 Sediminibacterium sp. | reverse complement strand
CTGGTACTTGCTCTACCAATTTCTAATGCACCGCCTTTTACATAATATCCATAATACGCAGAAATGGTACTAATAATAAATGCAAATGTGTAGGCTTTATAAAGTGCAAAATTGATGTAAAAAGTATTTAAATTTTCGCGGAGGCCTGCATCGTAAATATCTGTAGAAATTAAACCGGTATAATGCCCTGCCAAACGACCGCCCCAAATACCAAGTGCCACAGATAGCGTAATGAGGCAAGGAATCACGAGCATGGATGCGATAATTTTAGGTAGTATCAAATAACTTTTGGTATTGATCCCCATAATTTCCAGTGCATCTATTTGTTCACTCACACGCATGTTACCCAGTTCACTGGCAATTTTACTACCCGCCACACCAGCAAGTACAATACACACAACGGTTGGCGATAATTCAAGTAATAAACCATCACGCACAATTTGAGCAATGGTAGAAAGCGGCACAAGAGGGCTAACCAACTGATAGGTTGTTTGAACGGTTGTAACAGCACCTAAAAAAACAGAAATAATTACAACAATAGGTAAAGAGCCTATGCCAATTT
>JAOASV010000163.1 GCA_030158535.1 Sediminibacterium sp. | reverse complement strand
TTGCAGAGCAGCCCGTAAAGTTTTTTTATGCGAGTAAAGCACTTACCAATATTAATATTTTAAAACTGATGCTCAATATGGGTTGCGCTGTTGATTGTAGTTCAATCAACGAAGCACACCTAGCTATCAAAGCTGGCCACGCACCTGAAAATATTTTATACACCAGCAATGGTATTCATTTTAGTGAAATCGAAACGGCAGTGTCGCTCGGTATTCATGTAAACATCGATAGCTTATCCAATCTAGAAAAGTTTGGTAAAAAATATGGAGGCAGCTACCCTGTTGGTATTAGACTGCGTCCAAACATTATGGCTGGCGGTAATTTAAAAATTTCAACAGGTCATGATAAAAGCAAGTTTGGCGTGCCACTAGAACAACTAGAGGAGCTACTTGCAATAATCGATACTTATCAAATAAATATTGCTGGATTACATATTCATACCGGTAGTGAAATTAAAGACGTGTCTGTGTTTATGAAAGTAACTGATGTGTTTTTTGATTTGGTTCCTAAATTTCCGCATTTACAATTTTTGGATTTAGGCGGTGGATTTAAAGTGCCCTATAAAGCAGGTGATCCTTCTACCAATATTCCTGAACTAGCAGCTGAAATTAAAAAGTTTCAAGAAAAACTACAAAGCACCTATGCACGTAGTTTTGAATTATGGTTTGAGCCAGGAAAATACATGGTGAGTAAAGCAGGTTATTTTATTACTGAAGTAAACGTAATCAAACAAACCCCAACCATCACTTTTGCTGGCGTTAACAGTGGATTCAACCACCTTATTAGACCCATGTTGTATGAGGCTTACCACGAAATTAAAAACCTTTCCAACCCTAACGGACCTTTAGCAACCTATGATGTAGTGGGTAACATTTGTGAAACAGACACATTTGCTTCTGATAGACAAATTGCAACCATATCAGAAGGCGACTTACTTGTTTTTGAAAATGCAGGTGCCTACGGCTTTGAAATGGCGAGTAATTTTAACTCCCGCTACAAGCCTGCTGAAGTGATGATACTAAAAGGCGAAGCCAAACTGATCAGACAAAGAGATACCTTTGAAGACCTTACCAGAAATCAGGTTGAGGTTTTATAAAAGCGTTACCCAACAATTACCATGATTGAATTAAAAAATATCAGCAAAAGTTTTGGAGAAAGACGCATCATTGAAGACATCAGTGCTACAATGATTGCTGGTAAATGCAATTTGATTATTGGTACAAGTGGGAGTGGTAAAACCGTGCTTACCAAATGTATGGTAGGCCTATTTAAACCAGAAATTGGACAGATATTATTTAGCGGCAAAGACATGCTGCTCATGGACAACAATGAGCGCAAAGAATTAAGACAGCAAATTGGTATGCTCTTTCAGGGTACCGCATTATTTGATTCTATGACCGTAGAAGAAAATGTTTTGTTCCCTCTTAATATGTTTACCAAATGGACCCTAGCAGAAAAGAAAAAAAGAGTAGACGAAGTTTTGGCCCGCGTTAATTTAGTAGACGCTCATAAAAAATACCCTGCCGAAATTAGTGGTGGTATGAAAAAAAGAGTGGGCATTGCGCGCGCCATTGTACTCAATCCTAAATATCTTTTTTGCGACGAGCCTAACTCTGGTTTAGATCCGCAAACCTCCATGGTAATTGATAAACTGATTCAAGAAATTACTGCTGAATTTAATATTACCACCATTGTTGTAACCCACGACATGAATAGTGTGATGGAAATTGGTGAGCATATCATGTATTTACACCAAGGAAAAAAACAGTGGGAAGGCACCAACCAAGATATTATTTATTCTAAAGATGAGTTACTCAACAAATTCATATTTGCTTCTTCGTTTTTACAAGACGCCAAACAAATGCGCATGCTAGAAGACGAGCAAGCAAAAAAATAATCCCCAAAAAATGAAAAAACTAATTTCACTTTTTTTTGTAGCGATATTATTTGGCGCATTTCAAAAGGTAATAGCACAAGACAATACCCCGGTAAGACCTGATGCCCCTTATTTAACTAATAAAAATATTCCGGCATTTAGCCTTCTCCTTGCCGATGGAAAAAATTTTACGCAAAACAATATTCCTACTTCAAAATACACCATCATCATTTACTTTAGTCCTGACTGTGGACATTGTCAGCACGAAGCCACGGAGATGGTTAAAAATATAGATAGCCTAAAGCATACTTATATTGTATGGGCCGGCAGCAGAAGCATACCGGAGCTAAAAGCTTTTTCAGAAAAATATGGACTCATCGGCTGCCCAAATATGGTATGCGGTCAAGACCAGCAGTATAGCATCCCCTCTTATTACCAGGTAAAATACACCCCTTTTGTAGCCGTTTACGATAACCGCAAACAG
>JAOASV010000162.1 GCA_030158535.1 Sediminibacterium sp. | reverse complement strand
GGTAATGGTTATATATCTGACAAATATTTGTTTATCTGTCGAATGGCTCAGTCTATTCTTTATTTATACTTTCAGTGGAAACTTGTGCTTAGCTATAAAAAAGAGTTACTGTTAGATAAATATACCGGGCACACCAATGAGGTCCTTAAATGGCTTAAAACATTCAATATTTTATTTACAACCTCTATTTTTGGATACATCATCTTATTTATCATTGTTGCTACAGATCCTAAATTGGGAAATTCGGAACAGGTTTTAATGATTCCAGGCTATGTCCTTTCATTCAGCTTTTTAGGGCTTAGCACCTATTTGTTGATTCACCCTCAAGTGCTGTTTGGTTTACCTTATTTTAAAAGTAGCGCAGTTAATAGTTTACATGATTTGCATATTGCTAAACGCGACCCTGTAGTGGCACCTAAAGATTATGATGCGGAGATATATGCATTAAAAAAACACTTTGAGGAAGTAAGGCCTTATTTAAGTAATGCGCTAAATATTAATGAAGTTGCTGTCGATTTAAATATTCCTGCAAGGGAACTTTCATTTATTATCAACCAGCATTTTAATCAACGCTTTACAGATTTTGTAAATATGTACCGTATTAAATATGTCAATCAAAAAATTAAGGCTGGGTATTTGAACAAGTTCACCATCGAATCTTTGTCTAAGGAAGCCGGTTTTTCTTCTAAGAGCACATTCAATGTTGCTTTCAAAAAAGTAAACCAATGTACGCCATCTGAATACATTGCATTATATGCTGCTCAGCAGTAAAATAGGTTAATAACCAATCCCAAGTTCTGTTTTCCGAACATCGCACTTCTATTTTTCATTTTCTTTTCTTTAGACTTTTCAATAATGCCAGAATATGGCATACAGAGTTATGTCTAGAAATCAATGCATTACTGAGTTAGGGTAATATTATTTAATATGATTGTCTAGATTAGACATCTGTCTAAGTTCCCGGCAGGTTTAATGTCACAAATATTGCGTGATTTTCAGCGTTTTATACGCCGAACCATTAAACTAATTATTTATTAATCACAATAATCCAAAAATATTGCTGCGGAATAGTGTTTTTGCATTATTTATTTTGTTAATGTGTTTATCTCAGGCGGAGGCTCAGGATCCACACTTTTCACAATTTTATGCATCTCCTCTAACCTTAAATCCAGCCTTAACCGGTCTATTTGCAGGAGAGGGTCGGATTTCATCAACCTATCGCAATCAGTGGCAATCTATTAGTAACCCATTTACTACAGGAACCGTTGCTTTTGATACAAGGGCACTTAGGCGCGTTTTTAAAGAGCAAAATGTATTTGGTCTTGGCGGTATGGCGCTTTATGATCAATCCAATAATGGAGGACTCAGATCCAGGTACCTAGCTTTTACTGCAGGGTATAATCAGCAATTGGACAAATACGGGCATCATAGGTTGGGTATTGGTTTTCAAGCATCTTTTGTTTCTAAAACAATCGATTACACCAAGTTTCTATTTTCAAGACAGTTTACGCCCATTGGATTTGACCCAAGTTTACCAACTGGGGAACCAAGGTCTACGCTTAATGTGAATTATCCAGATATGGGTACTGGAATATTATACTCAGGTATTAGCAACACAGAACAGCAGTGGTACATTGGTGCATCTTATTATCATGTTACCCGACCCAACGAATCTATGACTGGCGGCGAGGCAAAACTTTCACCTCGCACAACTATCCATGCAGGGTATAATTTTTCTGCGAATGAAATGAGCAAACTTTATTTCAGTGGTCTTTATATGAATTCTGCTATTTCATCAGAAGTAATGCTTGGTTCTATCTATCAGCAGTATCTAGACTTTTATGAAAAAAAATCGAGTGTCTTAGCAGGTGTTTATTACCGCCACAATGAATCTATTATTCCATATGCAGGTTTAGAGTCTGGTGATTTTCAAATTGGATTATCCTACGACATCAATATTTCTTCGCTTCGAACAGCTAGTCAAAGTAGAGGAGGCTTTGAACTTAGTTTGCAATATGTATTTGCAAAAGATCCAAGTAAAAACGCAGTTCCAAAATGTTATAATAAATTTTAGTTGGTTCATTTATGAGGGGAAAATTATTCAACATAAAAAATTTGCTGCTTGCTATTTTTATAGTGGGCTCTATTTTTTATGCACCTCATGCTAATGGGCAAGCAGCTGCAATGACGGCTAATATCACAACTGTATGTGCGGGTAGTGCAAGTCCAATTATTAAATTTACATATACAGGAACAGGTAATGAGGGCACAGCACCTTACACGTTTACGTACAAAATTAACAATGGAACAAATCTAACAGTTACAACAGTAACAAATGACACCGTTAGTATTTTTGTACCAACAAATA
>JAOASV010000161.1 GCA_030158535.1 Sediminibacterium sp. | reverse complement strand
GCAATTTCATAATCGGGGTGGGACTTAAGCCCATTGTAATTTACTTTTAAAATAGAAGGATGTTTTTCTAAAAACTCGGCAATGGTTTGAGCGTTGCTGCAATGCCTGTCCATGCGCAGTTCCAGCGTTTTCATACCTTGACCTAATAAAAAAGCATCAAATGGATTTGCATTTCCTCCAAGGAGCACATGCCATTTCCAAACAGTAGAATTCATTTTTTCTACGTCGCTACCAAGCAGTACGCCTCCAATAGCAGAGCCATGGCCGTTTAAAAATTTTGTGGTAGAATGAAAAACATAATCTACGCCATATTTAAATGGTTGTTGTAAATAAGGACTTGCAAAAGTATTGTCTACACTTACGAGGCGGTTGTGTTTTTTTGCGATGCTAGTAACGGCTTCAATATCTACGCATTGAATGGTTGGATTGGCAGGGGTTTCAATATGTACTAGTTTAATATGGCTATTGGCAGCAAGTGCATTTTCTACTGCAGTTGTATCGCGCATGTCAACAATAAGTATAGTAACGCCCATCGCTGCTACTACTTTATGTAATAGTTCGTAAGTGCCACCATACAAAGAGTAATGTGAAAGAACAGCATCGCCCGTTTTTAACTCGCTCATAAAAAGCGTAGTCATAGCGGCCTGTCCGCTTGCATGCAAGAGGGCACGAAGTTCAAGTGGTTCTCCGTTTTTATTTTTTAATCCAAAAGCTTCTAATGCTTCAATTGTTTTTTCAGCGGCTGTAAAAGTAGGGTTCCCCCAGCGGCTATACACCCTTGTTTTATCCTTACCAGCAAAGCGGTTCATACCTTCTTCGGTATTATCAAAAGTAAAGGTTGAAGTAGCAAATATGGGTGTTAGGTGTGCATCTTCAGCATTGTTGTGTCCTGCAGCGTGCATGGCCACCGAGCTAATACCAGTTAAAGGAACTTTGTTTTTCATGTATTATTTTTTTGAATCGTAACCCCAAGTTAATAGTGTTGCGCCCCATGTAAATCCACCACCAAAAGCGGCTAGAACAATGTTGTCACCTTTTTTTAATTGTGATTCCCAATCCCATAAACATAATGGTAATGTGGCAGCTGTTGTGTTGCCATACTTTTGGATATTGATCATCACTTTTTCTTTGTCGAGCCCCATTCGGTTTGCAGTTGCATCAATGATGCGCAGGTTTGCCTGGTGTGGCACAAGCCATGCAATATCTTCACCGGCAAGCCCATTGCGTTCTAATAATTCGGCACTAACGTCAGCCATGCCTTTTACTGCAAACTTGAAAACAGCTTGTCCTTCTTGATAGGCAAAATGTTCTTTATTTAATACGGTTTCGGCAGAAGCTGGTTTTAAAGAACCACCTGCTTTCATGTGTAAATATTGTCTACCACTGCCATCGCTTTTTAAAATACTGTCTTTAACGCCAATACTTTGGTCTTCTGTGGCTTCTAATAAAACAGCACCAGCACCATCTCCAAAAATGATACAGGTTGCTCTGTCGGTATAGTCTACAATAGAGCTCATTTTATCTACGCCTACAACAATTACTTTTTTGAATCGTCCACTCTCTATATACATGGCGCCAGTGGTGAGTGCAAATAAAAAGCCACTACAAGCGGCGCTCATATCATAACCCCAGGCGTTTGTGGCCCCAATTTTATCACAAATGATATTGGCAGTAGCTGGAAATACCATATCGGGGGTTACTGTCGCGCAAATAAGACAGTCTATTTCGGCTGGATCTATATTCTTTTTTCTTAATATTTCTTGAACGGCAGGAACAGCCATATCGGAACTCCCTTTGCCTTCTCCTTTTAAGATTCTTCGTTCTTCGATGCCGGTTCTGGATCTGATCCATTCATCATTGGTTTCCACCATTTTTTCGAGGTCAAAATTGGTTAATTTGTCTTCTGGAACGTAGCCTCCTACGGCGGTAATTGTTGCTCTTCTGTTCTGCATATTTGATTTTCTTAAAATCTTCTAATTTTTCGCGTAAAGATAGGCCCAATTGTATCGTTTTTTACGCCTATTTTTACAGTTCTATTATGATCGCATTTGTAAGAGGAAAATACGCAATTAAGACACCAGCCAGAGTGGTTGTAGACGTTAATGGGGTAGGTTACGACCTTCAAATTAGCTTAAACACCTTTAGTGCCATTGGAGATGCTGCCGAGGGTCAATTGTATACCTATTTGCATATCACAGAAAATGCGCAAACCTTGTTTGGTTTTGCCGATGGAGCCGAAAAAGAACTCTTTTTGCAGCTTATCAGCGTTTCTGGGGTGGGTGCTTCAACCGCACGTATGATGCTATCAGGCCTTCGCCCCGATGAAATTACCAGGGCCATTGTGCAGGGCAATACCAAGCAATTGGAGGCTATTAAGGGCATTGGTAAG
>JAOASV010000160.1:4265-10721 GCA_030158535.1 Sediminibacterium sp. | reverse complement strand
CTCCTTGGCCATACGGTTGGCGTCAAACTGCACCTGTACGTCACGCATACCATTTTGAATCACTTGGCGCCAAGTGTCATAGTTATCGTAATACATAGGGATAATTTGCTCTTCCAAAATTTCGTATAGCTTATTTAGGTCGTAATCGTCCTGCTCATGCTGGTGCATGTTTTCGTAATCGGCCTTAGGTACTACAAAACCATTGTTACCATGGTTGATGAATTCTGGGATCCATCCATCGTCGGTAGAAAAGTTAACCGAACCATTCATAGCAGCAGTCATACCACTGGTGCCTGAAGCTTCGCGCGGAACGCGCGGATTGTTGAGCCAAATATCAGAAGCCTGTTTAAGGCGCTTACTTAATCCTAATTCGTAGCCAATTAATACCGCTACATTTTTATAATTCTTGCTAATTTGAACAAGGTCGTTGAATTCTGAAATAGCAGGGTAGTCTACTGGGTAAGGTTTACCAGCCCAAATAATTTGAATGGGGTACTTGCTATTCGATAATAATTTTTCAAAACGCTCCATGTCGTAAGTGAGCATGCTAGCGCGTTTGTATCCGGCAAATCTGCGCGCCCAAACTATGGTTAAAACATTGGGGTCAAACTTTTTACCTGTTTGATCGGCAACAATTTCAAAAGCTCTTTTTTTGAGGTGCTTTTTGCGGTCATCAAAAATAAAATCATCGTTTGCATCCATGGCTTTATAGAGCTGCTTGTCGGCCCAGTATTGCCAGTTTTGTGCATTGGTGATAGATATAATTGGACAAATGCCTTCGTAGTGTTTCCACATTTCTCTACTTACATGACCATGTAATGAAGATACGCCATTTGCTTTTCTTGCAAATTTTAATGCGGCGAGTGAGTGGTTGAATAAATCATCGGTAATGCCCGTTAATCTGCGCACTTCGTCGATGCTAAGGCCGCAGAAATAACTCATTCTATGACACAGGTACATGTCATGTTTTTCGTTACCTGCTTCTTCTGGGGTATGGGTTGTAAATACTAGTTTCTCTCTTACTTTTTCTACGCTCTTGTACTTATTAAGTAAATAAAAGGCAGAAGAAATTCCGTGCGCTTCATTTAAATGATACACGTCAGGATTAAATCCTAGTTCATCAATTAATTTAGCACCACCTACGCCTAGCAAAATAAACTGTGCCACTTTTGTAGCAACGTTTGCATCATAAAGGCGGTGTGTAATAGTTTGAGAGATATAATCGTTTTCTGGTAAATCAGTACTTAATAAAAATAGGGGCGCACTTTTAAATGTTTCTGGGTTGAGGTAATAGGCTTTAACCCAAACTGGATGTTCATGAATTAGAATTTGAAATTTGATGCCAGTGTCTTCTAAAAAACTGTACATCTTTTCCATGAAAGTTACCTGCAATGTTTGGTCTTGGTTACGCGCTTGATCGTAATAGCCGTATTTCCATAAGATACCTACACCAATCATGTTTTGACGAAGTTCGTATGCACTGCGAAGGTGCGAGCCTGCTAAAAAGCCAAGTCCACCACTGTATATTTTAAGCGGTTGGTGAATGGCAAATTCCATTGAAAAATAGGCCGCTTTTTTGCTGTATTCTTCGGCAGGTTGGTACGGCAATTGAAAATTCGTAAAAGACATAAAGGCAGTTTAAGTGCTTAAATAGGGTCGCAATATAGGGGAAAAATTTAAAATGTACTTTGTACACATTAAATTGTGGGTAAACAGCCTTATTTCTGCTTTTTTTTGCTCTTTGAAGGCTTTTTTCGGGTAAAACTGTCGTCAAAAAAGCATTTAATGCCCCGGTGGTTGCCACAGGTTCCTTGCTCTTTAACACGAACGGTATTTCCGGAAAATGAAAAATCAATAATGCAGGGGTCACCATTTTGTGTGAATTGACCAGCAGTTGGTGAAGAAAGGGTGAGTGTCCCTTTTAATTCACCAATACAATCGGCGTTGTTTTTTTCAAAATGAATAAAAAACAAATAGGTTTTGGCGTCTTTACCGTCTCTAATGGAGATAAAGTTTTTTTCATTTCTTTTATAATCACCACTTAGTTTAGCAAGACTTGGTAATGTATCAAGTGGATTGATGATTTCATTATTTTGAGGTGTTTCATTGCTGTCATTTACAACAATCATAAATCCTGCACCTGCATTAAATATCCATCCCGATCTAGAAAATTTAAGTTCCTTATCTTTTGAATAGGTTTCTTTACTAATTACAAAAGTGGGTTCTTTATTGATCGATACAGATCGGGCATACGCGTCTTTGTTTTCATTATTGAGTAATTCTTTGTTGCCTAAATATTTTAATTTATCATCGGTAACGTATACAAAAAGCCTCGCCGTTTTTTTACTTTTAACAAGGATCAAAAAATATTTTTCTGTTTCTTTTTCGATCATACCCACCGGATAAATGGTTTCCTTTTTTTCATTGGTTACCATTTGTTGCACCGCCGAATCAGGTATAAATTGTAGAAGTGCTTTTACCCCAATTTTTAAGGTATCTGCTTTTTTTACAAAATTGGTATCAGATGCCGTGTAGTTGCCTTTAATAGGGGTAAAGGCTTTTACATAATCGCTAGGTTTAATGGTTGTTTCGCCAGAAAGGTCGACGGCTTTATTAGAACAACCCCATAAAAGGGAGAGGAGGCAAATGGTCAACAACTTCTTCATACCTATAAAATTATATAAAATAACGGCTTAATGTTCAGCTAGGTTTAGAACTTTGCGATTAAGAACCAACTATTGCATAAATTTGTTTTGAAACCGTCTATAAACTATTACATAAATGGTCCCACAAAACCCGTCTTTAAGCGAAGTACATGAGTCGATAGACACCACGCTTCCCCGCAAAGGATGGCGCCGCATATTGGCCTATTTTGGGCCAGCTTATTTGGTAAGTGTAGGTTATATGGATCCAGGCAATTGGGCCACCGATTTACAAGGGGGCGCACAGTTTGGATACCAACTTATTTGGGTTTTGTTACTCAGCAATATCATGGCACTTTTATTGCAAAGTTTAAGTGCTCGTTTGGGTATTGTGCGTAGACGTGATTTGGCGCAGGCCAATAGAGAAACCTATCCAGCTGCCGTTAATTTTTGCTTGTATATTTTAGCTGAAATAGCCATTGCCGCCACCGATTTAGCTGAAGTAGTAGGTATGGCCATTGGACTTCATTTGTTAACGGGGCTGCCGCTTATATGGGGTGTAGCGATTACCGTTGTGGATACCTTTTTATTTTTACTATTACAGCGTTATGGCATTAGAAAAATGGAAGCCTTTATTTTAGCACTTGTTGCTACTATTGGCGTTTCTTTTTTTATTGAAATTTTAATTGCAGATCCTAATTTAGCAGAAGTAGCGACTGGATTTATCCCAACGCCTTTAACAGATGCCTCTTTATATATTGCTGTTGGTATTATTGGTGCTACTGTGATGCCACATAATTTGTATTTGCATTCGGCACTGGTGCAAACTAGAAAAATTGGTGCCGATCATAAAAGTATCAAGCGCGCACTCAAATATAATTTTATTGATAGTTTGGTAGCGCTCAACGCTGCGTTTTTTGTAAATGCTGCCATACTCGTTTTAGCGGCTACCGTTTTTTTTAAAACCGGTAATACAGAAGTTGCTCGTATAGAAGATGCACACCGTTTATTGCAACCCTTACTTGGTACACATTTAGCCCCCATATTATTTGCGGTAGCGCTGATAGCAGCTGGGCAAAGTTCTACGGTAACTGGTACGCTTGCTGGACAAATTGTAATGGAAGGCTATTTGCAGATTCGTTTAAATCCATGGTTACGCCGCCTACTTACACGGCTTATTGCCATTGGGCCTGCTGTATTTATTATTGGTATTTATGGTGAAGGAAAAGTAGATGATTTACTCGTATTTAGTCAGGTGCTTTTAAGTGTGCAACTTGGATTTGCAGTGATACCGCTTATTCACTTTGTAAGTGATAAAGAAAAGATGGGTGATTACGTGATAAAAAAATGGGTGCAAATAGCTGCTTGGTTGGTGGCACTAATTTTAGTGGCACTTAATGGAAGACTGGTATTACACGCTGCCATCGATTTTATGAACAGTGATGCAACAATGGGTGCTAAATTTTTTGTTGGACTTTTATTAACCGGGTTTGTGGTACTCTTTTTAATCATGACTTTTTATCCGGTCTTTAAAAAGAAACAGATTCCTTTATCAAGTATGCATGGCGATATTGTAGCATTAGATAATTTAACCGTAAAGCCTACACAAAAAATTGGTATTGCACTTGATTTCACCCTCGCCGACGAGAAATTAATTGCGCATGCACTGGCGCAAGGGCAGCAGGGTAGTAACTACGTTTTAATTCATGTGGTGGAATCGGTATCGGCGCATTATTTGGGTGCCGCTAGTGATGATGAGGAAACTAGATTGGATCAAGAAAGGCTGTCTGAATATCAGCGTCAATTGGCGCAAAAAGGGTACCAAGTGAGCACGGCCTTGGGCTTTAAAAATAGGACAGCAGCCATTGTTAAAATTGTGGCCGATAATAAGGTGGATATGCTAGTAATGGGGGCACACGGTCATAAGGGTATCAAAGACTATATTTTTGGTGAAACTATTGAATCGGTAAGGCATAAATTAAGCATTCCGGTACTAATTGTAAACGTTTAATGCCCTAGAAATCACTACCTTTGTGGCCTTAAAAATCAAAATTGTAAACCATGGCACAAAAAATTAAAGTGGCTAATCCAGTTGTTGAATTGGATGGTGATGAGATGACACGTATCATCTGGAAATTTATCAAAGACAAATTAATTTTACCCTACCTAGAAATCGATATCAAATATTACGATTTGGGTATGGAATATAGAGATGAAACCAATGACCAAGTAACGATAGATGCTGCTAATGCCATCAAACAATATGGTGTTGGTATTAAATGTGCTACTATTACTCCAGACGAGCAAAGAGTGGAAGAGTTTAAGTTAAAGCAAATGTGGAAGAGCCCGAACGGAACCATCCGTAACATTTTAGATGGTACGGTATTTCGTGAGCCAATCGTTTGTAGCAACGTGCCACGTCTTGTTCCAAACTGGACAGCACCTATTTGTATTGGTCGTCACGCATTTGGTGATCAGTACCGTGCTACAGATTTTGTAACGAAGGGTAAAGGTAAATTAACCGTTAAGTTTGAAGGTGAAGATGGTACCGTTCAAGAATTTGAAGTGTTTAATTTTAAAGGAGATGGCGTTGCAATGGCGATGTACAATACCGACGAAAGTATTTTTGGTTTTGCAAGAGCTTGTTTTAACCAAGCGCTTGTTAAAAAATGGCCTTTATACTTATCAACTAAAAACACCATCCTTAAAAAATACGATGGTCGCTTTAAAGATATTTTTGAAGAAGTATACCAAAATGAGTTTAAGGCGAAGTACGCTGAAGCTGGTATCACTTACGAACACCGCTTAATTGATGACATGGTAGCGAGTGCTTTAAAGTGGAACGGTAATTTTGTTTGGGCTTGTAAAAACTATGATGGTGATGTGCAATCAGATACAGTAGCGCAAGGTTTTGGATCACTTGGTTTAATGACTTCTACACTTGTAACGCCGGATGGTAAAGTGATGGAAGCAGAAGCAGCACACGGTACTGTTACACGTCACTACAGAGAGCACCAAAAAGGTAAGCCTACTTCTACAAACCCTATTGCGTCTATCTTTGCATGGACTAGAGGTTTAGAGTTTAGAGGTATGCTAGATAACAACCAAGAGCTTATTAAATTTTGCCATGCACTAGAAGCTGTTTGTGTTGAAACAGTAGAGAGTGGCAAAATGACCAAAGACTTAGCGGTTTGTATCCATGGTAATAAAGTAAACCACGGCGAACATTATTTATACACCGAAGAGTTTTTAGATGCACTAGATCAAAACTTGAAAGTGAAACTTGGATAATATCTAAGTATAACTACATAAAAAAAAGACGTTGAATTTTCAACGTCTTTTTTTTATTTTAAAAACCTTTTGATTTCTTTTTCTACATCGCGGGCTTTTAGGGTTTCTCTTTTGTCGTGTAGTTTTTTACCTTTTCCAAGTCCTATTTCAACTTTCACTAAATTTTTATCGGTAAAAAAAACGCGGAGCGGTATAATGGTATATCCTTTTTCTTTTAAGCGACCCTCAATTTTTTTTAATTCCTTTTTGTTGAGTAATAGTTTGCGGTCATGAACGGCGATATGGTTGTTGGCAGTGCCGTGGGAGTAGGAGGCAATAAAAAGTCCGCGCATCCAAAGCTCACCATCATCAAACAAGCAAAAGGCATCGTTGAAACTTAATTTGCCATCCCTAATCGATTTTACTTCGGTACCAAGCAAAACAATGCCAGCCACATATTTATCTTCGATGTGGTAGTTAAAGTAAGCCTGCCGGTTGTTCATTTCGTTTGCCATGGGATATAATGTTACCCCTTAAACAACAC
>JAOASV010000160.1:0-4255 GCA_030158535.1 Sediminibacterium sp. | reverse complement strand
GAAAAACCAAAAACAAAACAGAAAAATAAACAAGTTTTTCTTTTAAATTTTTTCGCTCTACAATGAAGTCTAAAAAGCCGTGCTCCAATAAAAATTCACTTCTTTGGAACCCGGGTGGTAAGTCTTTTTTGATCGTTTCTTTAATAACCCTAGGTCCTGCAAAACCAATCAGAGCGCCTGGTTCAGCGATATTTAAATCGCCAAGCATACCAAAGCTTGCAGAGATACCACCAAAAGTAGGGTCGGTAAGAAGGGAGATAAATGGTAAGCCAGCGTCCGATAGTTGAGAAAGTTTACCGCTTGTTTTTGCAAGTTGCATTAAGCTGTATGCACTTTCCATCATACGGGCACCGCCACTTTTACTGATTACTAAATAGGGGAGTTTGTGTTCGATGCAATAGTCTACTGCACGGCTAAATTTTTCACCCATCACACTACCTAGCGAGCCTCCAATAAATTCAAAATCCATACATGCAATCACGTAACCTTCGCCCACGAGTTTGCCGGTTGCTACGCGCATAGAATCTTTTAAATCTGTGGCAGCATGAATATCATCAAGTCTTTTTTGGTAGGGCTTTAAATCGGTAAAGCCAAGTGCATCTTTACTTTTGATATTGTCAAAAAGCTCGGTGTAATTGCTATCATCAAATAAGATGTCAAAATATTCTTGACTACCAATGCGGTGGTGATGATTACAGCTACTGCACACATACAAGTTTTCTGCAAGCTCGTTGGTGGTTGATATATGATTACACTCGGGACATTTGTTCCAAAGCCCTTCGGGTGTTTCTTTTTTATCTGCGGTTGAGGTTAAAATACCTTTGCGAATACGCTTAAACCAACGGGGTTTAGCATTTTCTTGCTCTTGCAATTCTTCGCCGGTTAAATTGGCCTCAAAATCTTCTTCTCGTTCTTTTTTCATAGGTGCAACCTTTAAATATGAAGTGAAATAGACTAAGCGTTTCTGTTGATACAGTTTAAATCTTCGAAGGCAAGTTCTAAGCGTTTGCTAAAACTTTCTTCGCCTTTACGTAACCAAACTCTTGGATCGTAATATTTTTTATTTGGTTTTTCGGCACCTTCTGGATTGCCTAATTGTGCTTGAAGGTAAGGTTCGTTTTTCTTGTAGAATTCGTTGATACCTTCCCAGAAAGCCCATTGTAAATCGGTGTCGATGTTCATTTTGATTGCACCATAACCAATGGCTTCTCTGATTTGATGCTGCGGAGATCCACTACCACCATGGAATACAAAGTATACAGGTTTTTCTGGCGTGTTAAATTCTTTTTGAATATGGATTTGGCTATTGTGTAAAATGTCAGGACGAAGTTCTACGTTACCTGGGCTGTATACACCATGCACGTTACCAAAAGCAGCAGCCACGGTAAATAGGTTACCCACTTTGCTAAGTTCTTTGTATGAGTATGCTACGTGTTCTGGTTGCGTATATAATTTATCGTTTTCTACACCACTATTGTCTACGCCGTCTTCTTCGCCACCGGTAACACCAAGTTCTATTTCGATGCTCATACCAAGTGGCGCCATGCGTTTGTAAAATGCAACAGATGTTTCAATATTTTCTTCTAAAGACTCTTCCGATAAATCAAGCATGTGTGAACTAAAAAGGGGTTGACCTTTTTCTTTGTGAAAAGCTTCACCAGCGTCTAATAAACCACTAATCCATGGAAGCCATTTTTTAGATGCATGATCGGTGTGGAGTACCACAGGTACGCCATAATGTTTTGCTACATTATGAATGTGTAAAGCGCCAGAAACAGCACCAGAAATATTGGCTTGTAACTGATCGTTTGGCATACCCTTGCCCGCAATAAATTGCGCGCCACCATTTGAAAACTGAATGATAACAGGTGAGTTAACTTTAGCAGCCGTTTCGAGGGTTGCATTGATATTATTGGTGCCAATAGTATTTACGGCAGGAAGTGCAAATTGATTGTTTTTTGCGTCGTTGTATAAGTTTTCTAATTCTTCTCCAAATAAGACGCCAGCTCTGTACTTTTTCATGTGTATTAATTCTTGTATGTTTCGTATAAATATGAGGGTGCAAGATACTTTATTGCCTGCAAACACCTGTTAGCTTTTATGCACCAAGAAGCCCTAAAACAGGCTTACGTGGCACATTATTTCGTAAGGCTTTGGATCACGTCGTACTTTGTAACGATATGATAATCCCCCTTTTCGTCTTTGGCGATAACAGCCCCGTTTTTTTGGTTGATTAATGTGCCCAGTTTTTCTACCGGGGTTAAAAAATCGACAACCGGGTAGGGCTGTTCCATAACGCTTTGTACCGACTGATTTTTGATATCTGGGTTGGTAAATATTTGTTGGAAGAGACCATTTTCACTGAGGGATCCCACAATATTATGTGCATCCATTACAGGGATATGTTCGATGTCATATTTTTTCATGAGTGAGGCGGCTTCTGCAATTAAATGATCTGGCGAAACGGTAATTAATTTTTGTCCAGCTCTTCCACTCACGATGTCTTTAAATGTTTTCACGTCTAAAAATCCGCGCTCCATCATCCACTCATCGTTGTAAATTTTTCCTACATATCTACTACCGTGGTCATGAAAAATACACACCACAACATCGGTTGGTTTTAATTCGTTTTTGAGTAGTTGTAAACCTTGTAAACAACTGCCTGCGCTATATCCACAAAAGAGTCCTTCTTCTTTGGCAATGCGCCTAGCCATTACAGCGCCGTCTTTATCGGTTACTTGGACGAACTTATCAATCACGCTCATGTCATAGTTTTGAGGCACAAAGTCTTCCCCAAAACCTTCTGAAATATACGGGTGCACTTCGTTCATGTCTATCTCACCCGTGTTGTAATATTTTGTAAGTAAAGAACCGTATACATCAACCGCCCATATTTTAATGTTTGGATTTTTTTCTTTTAGATACATGGCTGTACCCGTAATGGTTCCGCCCGTTCCAGCTGTACATATTAAGTGTGTAATTTTACCTTCTGTTTGTTCCCAAATTTCTGGACCTGTAGATTCGTAATGCGCTTGTCTGTTGGCCAAATTATCGTACTGATTCATGTACATCGAATTTGGTATTTCTTGCCCCAGTCTTTTTGCAACACTATAATAACTGCGTGGATCTTCTGGTAAAACATTGGTTGGGCAAACGATTACTTCGGCCCCTACGGCTTTTAAAATATCTGCTTTTTCTTTAGACTGTTTATCGGTGGTAACAAAAATGCATTTGTATCCTTTAACGCATGCTGCCAGTGCAAGGCCCATACCGGTGTTACCACTGGTGCCTTCAATAATGGTACCACCTGGTTTTAATTTCCCTTCGGATTCTGCAACTTCTACCATTTTAAGCGCCATGCGGTCTTTGATAGAATTGCCCGGATTAAAATAATCTACTTTGGCAAGTATAGTACCTGGCCAGCTTTTGGTTATTTTATTGAGCTTGATAATAGGGGTGTTGCCAATGGTTTCTAATACATTATTCAGCCACATACAATGCTAACATTTGTTTGCTTACAAAGATAAAGGAAAGGAGTGGTTAATGAATAGGGGCTTATGCCGTAAAGTTTTCGGCAATTTTATTGCAAAAACCGGTTTCAAGCATTTGAACGGCAAGGGCTACGCTATTGTGAAACGCAGTAGCAGTGCTAATACCGTGGCTAATGATAACGGGTTTGGCAACGCCAAGTACCGGAAGGCCACCGTAGTTTTCGAAATGAAGGCGTTTAAAATACGCGTCTTCGCCGTGACCACGCTCTGCGGCAATGGTATGCAAAGATTCGGCTAATTTAAGGGCAATATTTCCTGTGAATCCATCGCATACAGTAACGTTTGCTTTGGGTGTTAAAATATCACGTCCTTCGATGTTGCCAATAAAATGTATTTGCTTGTTTTGTTGGAGTAGTGGGTAAGTGGCTTGTGCAAGCGCATTGCCTTTACCTTCTTCTTCACCAATATTTAAAAGTCCAACGGTAGGATTTTTTACGCCCATCATAATGCTAGCGTAAAGGCTTCCTAAAATAGCAAATTGATTGAGCTGTTCTGGTTTACAATCGGCATTGAGTCCTACGTCTACTAGAATACCTGTAGAGCCATCCGATTTAGGCATGGTAGCACCAATGGTTGGGCGTAAAACACCAGGGATCGCTTTGATGGTAAACATAGCGCCCACTAGCATAGCACCAGTGTTACCCGCACTCATAAACGCGTCAATTTTACCTTCAGCTAATAACTGAAAACCGATGGCAATAGAA
>JAOASV010000159.1 GCA_030158535.1 Sediminibacterium sp. | reverse complement strand
CTCTATCGATTCTCCAGCCCAAAGAAACTGCCGGAAATATACCATATCTATTATCAGAACCGAATCTTGAAGAGCCATCTCTTCTGACAGTCACTGCTGCTAAATATTTATCTGAAAAACTATAGTCGATTCGACTAAATTGAGAAAATAAAGAATGACCTGTTGATCCACCCGTTAAGGTTGTATTACCAGTTCCTGCACTTAATGTAAAATAGTCTTTATCTTGTAATGCATAGCCTTCTTTTTTACTGAAATTAAAATCTAAATTAGTTTTGATTAATTCAGTTCCTAATAAAATTTTAAAGCTGTGCTCATTTTTTAAATTAAAATTATACCTAAGTGTATTTGAAAAAGTGGTACTTAAGTAATGATTTTTATCAAATGATAGACTATTTGTAGTTCTATTTAATGCACCTTCACTAAAAGTTGGTGTAATTACTTTATTACTAAAAAAAGAATTATCAGCTCCTATAGTTGATTTAAGAAATAAGTTTTTAACTGGTTGAATTTCAAGATAGATATTACCAAAAGCATTTAATCTATTTGCATTATTCCATTTAGCAAGATCTTGCATATGCAAAGGATTATTACGATCGGAATAACCAGCACCTAGGGCTCCTGCATAGGTTTTACCATCTTTTTGAAATACAGGAATGGTTGGGGCTAAAGTCACTGCTAAAAAAGTTGTAGACGCACCTCCTAAATCTCTAGCTGTCAATGTTTCATTTGAATTAGCCATATTAAAATTAAATCCAAAAATAGCTTTATCATTAAATGAACGAGTTACTGCATTTACACTTGCACTTGTTCTCTCATAACCAGTGAATTTCAACATCCCCGTATTTTTTAAATGTCCTAAGCTGAATTCTAATGAAGAATTCTTATTTCCGACAGATGCCGTTAATGTATTATTTGTTACAATACCTGTTTCATACATAACACTTTGCCAATCCGTATTACCCACTGGCGTATTTTGATCTCCTCCGACAAAAGCTTTAGGCGTTACACTTTTTAGAATCGGATTGTTAAAATCGTTATTCCAATCAAAAGTGTAAATTTCACCATAACCTGCAGCAGGATCTTGCCTATCATTAATAGAGGCTTGCCATAATGCCTTACCTCTATCTACTGTATTTAGCATTTTCAATCTCATCGCTTTTTCGGATTGAAAAGAAGTACTACTATTAAATTGAAATTCAACTTTATTATTTGTGTTTCCTCCATTTTTCGTTGTTACAATGATGACACCATTTGATGCTCTAGCTCCATAGATGGATACAGCAGACGCATCTTTTAAAATTTGAACAGACGAAATATTAGTTGGATTTAAGTTCTGAAATACTTCTGGTCTAGTTGTAGGGATACCATCGATAACATATAAAGGATCATTGTTTCCAAGCGTGTTTGCACCTCTGATTAAAATCCTTCCATTTGAACCATTTGGTGAACCATCTTTCTCAATATATAAACCCGCAACTCTACCTTGTAGCGATTGCATGATATTACCTGAGCTATTGTTTTTAACTGGGGAAAGTTCGACTACTGACACAGCGCCAGTTAAGTCTTTTTTTCGCTGAGATGTATAACCAATTACAACTGTTTCCTCTAATTCATTGGAAGAAGAAAGTAACACATCAATTTGGTTCAATCCATTAACAGAAATGGTCCTAGAAACAAATCCAACATAACTAACAACGATGTTTTTAGCATCTTTAGTCAATTGAATTGTAAACTTACCATCAGCACTTGTCGCGACACCTTTAGTAGTGCCTTGGATCAAGATATTTGCTCCATTTAAGGGCAAATTTGTTGCTGCATCTTTGACAGAACCAGTCAACTGTCTCTGTGCAAATGCGTTTTGAAATGCAATTAGCATAACAAACAAAACAAGAAAGGTTTTTTTCATAGTTAAATTTTTAATTTGGAATTTTAAGCAATCGTTAAGGAATCGTTGAGCAATTTTTATATTTAATTTATTTGATTAATTTATTTTCGATTTCTTCCAATGAAACGCCTTTAGTTTCTGGCATTTTAAATAAGACCCATATTAATTGGACAACCATCATTAAAGCAAAAAAAACAAAAATGGGCCATGGATTATCCTTAAATATCCCTTCACTTTCATCTAAAAACAAGGGAGTGATCAAAGTAATGATCGCTGCAAAAACCCAGTGAACACTCGCACCAAAAGCTTGCCCTGTTGCTCTTAGCCTGTTTGGGAATATTTCTGAAATAAAAACCCATATAACTGCCCCTTGTCCAATAGCATGGGCAGCAATGAATAACAGTAAAAAAGACATTAAGACAAAGGGACTAGCATGTGAAATAAAACAACCTGCCACCAATGACAAACTTATGATATAGCCGATTGAGCCAATTAATAGAAGTTTTTTTCTTCCTATTATATCTA
>JAOASV010000158.1:10463-10816 GCA_030158535.1 Sediminibacterium sp. | reverse complement strand
GTGGTATGCAGAGTTCCGATGGCTAGTACTGCCAACAAACAATTTGTAACAGAAGTAGACTGGGGGCCACTCGATTATTTAATTATTGATATGCCACCGGGCACTGGAGATATTCATTTGACACTCATGCAAACCGTTCCTGTAACCGGAGTGGTAATTGTTACAACGCCGCAGGCGGTAGCACTTGCCGATGCTAAAAAAGGTATTGCGATGTTTGGTCAGGCGCAAATTAATGTTCCTATTATTGGACTCGCCGAAAACATGGCTTATTTTACCCCAACCGAACTACCTGACAATAAATATTACTTGTTTGGAAAAGAGGGTGGCAAAAAATTAGCAGAAGAATATGACCT
>JAOASV010000158.1:0-10453 GCA_030158535.1 Sediminibacterium sp. | reverse complement strand
AGGCGGTGATGAAGGTGTTCCGGCGATGGTAGGAACCGACGAAATTAGCAAACAAGCTTTCAGAAATATTACTGCACAAGCCGTTCGAAATATTGCGATCAGAAATGCGGGCGTGCCTGCAACTCAAGTGATTAAAACAGAAGTGTAAGCATGAAAAAAATCATTATTACCCTAGACGGATATTCTTCATGCGGTAAAAGTACCCTTGCCAAACAAATGGCAGCACATTTAAATTATGTGTTTATTGACAGTGGTGCTATGTACCGTGCGATCACTCTTTATTTTATCAGACACAGTATTGATGTAACAAATGTGGCTGCCGTTCATGAAGCGCTTGCGCAAATTCAATTGTCATTTGTGCTGAATGAAATAACGGGTAGGGCGGATATGTATTTGAATCATGAAAATGTGGAGGAAGAAATTAGAGGGTTGGCCGTAAGCAATCAGGTAAGTCAGGTGGCAGCCCTAGAGCCCGTGCGCATTTTTAGTGTGGCGCAGCAGCAATTAATGGGAGCGCAAAAAGGCATTGTGATGGATGGAAGGGATATAGGTACGGCTGTTTTTCCGGGTGCCGAACTCAAAATATTTGTAACTGCATCTCCGAGCGTGCGCGTAGAGCGCCGCTATCAGGAGCTTGTAGCCAAAGACCCAGCCATTACAAAAGCCGAAATTCAGGCTAATTTGGAAATGCGGGATCATATCGATTCTACCCGTGAGTTTAGCCCATTAAAAAAGGCCGATGATGCACTTGTATTAGACAATAGCAACTTAACCAGAGATGAACAGCTTGAACTAGCACTCTCTTGGGCTAAGGAGCGAATAGGGGCTTAAAAAAAATGGTCCCTCCGTGGAAACGGAACGACCTTTTTTACGATTGCTTGCCATATGAAACTTGTTGGTGCAGCTTAGAACAATTTGCACCTATATTTTTAACAGGGAACCTGTTTATTTCGATTGCTGATACAAATATACATTACTGTAGGGCGGTTCAAAAACAACTTAATGTTAAGGATATTACGCTTAAATGTATCTTTGTAGCCGCAAAGCCTTGCTATTACTGGATTTTTTTGTAAACCCGATATGATGTCCAACCGATTAGTGGATCCTTTATTTCAGTTAATTCACTCCCTTGAAAAAGCGGAGAAAAGGCATTTTAAGCTTTATATCAAACGAAATTCGGCCAAGGAAGACCTCAAAATCATTCAATTGTTTGATGCGGTAGCGGCTTTACCAGAGTATGACGAGCGGCTCTTACTCAAAAAATTAACCTCCATCGAAAAGCCTCAGTTGGCCAATTTAAAAACGCATTTGTACAAGCAGGTACTAGCTAGTTTGCGCCTTTTAAAAAGTAATGATAGTGTAGACCTTCAACTCCACGAGCAATTAGACTATGCGCGTATTTTATACAGCAAAGGTTTGTATTACCAGAGTTTAAAAATTTTAGACAAAGCAAAACTATTAGCACAGCAATACCATCAAGATAGTTTTTTGATTCAAATTATTTCGCTGGAAAAAAAGATTGAAACCCTTCATATCACTAGAAGTATGAGAGACCGAGCAGGTCAGTTAACACAGGAGGCCAATCAGGTAAATGAAAAAAGAAAAGTTATTACCCAGCTTTCTAATTTGGCACTTCAACTCTATAGTTGGTTTGTGGAAAACGGTCATGCCCGCAATGAAGCCGATGAAATTGGTATTAAAACATTTTTTAAAGAAGCGTTGCCTGCAAATGCAGCATCGCTTACTGGATTTTATGAGCGGCTCTATTTATACCAGAGTTATTGCTGGTATGCATTTATTAGGCAAGACTTTTTAATGTATTATAAGTATGCGCAGCGTTGGTTTGATTTATTTGAAACCAACAAAGAAATGATTGAGATTGAAACGGGGCATTATATTAAGTCGATGCATATTTTACTCAATGCGCATTTTGACCTTCGCAATTTTAGCAAAT
Source organism: Sediminibacterium sp. (assembly GCA_030158535.1). Lineage (GTDB taxonomy): Bacteria > Bacteroidota > Bacteroidia > Chitinophagales > Chitinophagaceae > Sediminibacterium. The sequence goes on along the minus strand of JAOASV010000158.1, from coordinate 8,499 downwards.
TTGATATTGTCTTATCTCATTTTGAAAAATTTGCTTTGTCAGAACTACCCAATAAGCACGATATTTTTAGGGTCAATTCATTTGTGTATATCAATAGTGCCAAGCTAAATAAGCATCTCATGCAGGGCACGTTTAAAGAAGGCCTACAGCATGTACCCGCGCTAGTTAAAGAGCTAAAAGCGCTTGAAATATATTTAGACCAGCACCGTATTTTGGTATTCAATTATAAAATTGCTACGCTCTATTTTGGAGCCGGCGATTATGCCACTTCTATCGATTATTTAAGGCGTATTATTAATGACCATATCGATTTAAGAAGTGATTTGCAGTGTTATGCGCGTCTACTACATATGATGGCGCATTACGAACTAGGTAATATTGAACTTATTGAAAGTTCACTGATAAAATCGGTATATAGGTTTATGGCAAAGATGGAAAACCTGACTGTCATTGAAGAAGAGATGTTTACATTTTTGCGTGGTTCTTTTAAAGACCCGTCTCGTAAAGTAACGCAGGCTTTACAAGAATTTTTAGCCAAGGTTAAAAAGTACGAGAAGAGTAGATTTGAAACGCGTGCTTTTGCTTATTTAGACGTGATCTCATGGTTGGAAAGTAAGGTGGAACATAAAACCATGAGTGAAATTATTTATGCCAAGTACTTACAAAGCCCGCACCGTTAGTTAGCTGTAAGCAATACTGCCGCCTACCCAAGTTTCGTTTTGGTTGTAGCGCACACCAATCATTTTTCCTTTACTAAGCCTTGCAATGTTGATGGCCGGAAAAGGCCTAGCAGCGCCGTTTTCCCATAAATAGAGTATTCTAATTTCAACCTTAGCCGGCGTAGTGGGTGTTTGTATAATAGGGGCGTAGTTTACTTTTTGCTGGAGCATCCAGTTTTGCGGATCGGTTAAGTTTTCAATATCCTTTTTGGTTACATCTATGATAACGCCTGAACCTGCAAAAGAAAAAAGTGGCTTTAACACGTAGTTTTCTAAATCCTGCGGTACAGTTTGTAACTGGTGTACATAATAACTAGCAGGTATACAAGGGTGCTTTAATAAAGGCATTGTGTATTTGCTAATGCGGTAAAACCAGTTGGGGTGTCCGGCCCATTCTACATCTAGGTTTTCGAATAATATGTGTCCTGCTTCTTTAATGTTTGCTGGCATTTGGTCCAGCTCATCAAAAATAATTCGGTTGTATATTCTTTTGATTTCTATTTTTTCGCCGGCATTGTTTTTATAAAATAGTGTGTTCCCTTCTCTGATAATTTCTGTGATACAAACTATAGCAATGCCAGTATAAGCAGCGGTGCAATAAAAATCGATCCTGGTTTTTTGCGTATGCGGTTTTATTTCTAGTAATACCACATGTTTGGGGTCATGATTTCCTACAATTACGGATTGTAATTTTTGTAGGTAGGTATTTTTATTTAGGCCATTATAATACGCCGTGTAAGGTGCAGGAATTTCGTAGGTACTGCGCATGGCATCATCAAGATGCACCTGATAGCCAAACAGGCTTGCAAAACCTTGCATTTCTATCAGCTGTGGAACCGTTTTGTTTTGTTCACTTTGGCAAATGCCAAAATCAAAAGCTAAAAAATGCGGATGTGCCGTTTGGTTGGGTACATTTTTGTCTGGTGGGATGGCGCCGTTTGTTTGAGCAGTAAAGTTTGGATGGGTAATATTGTCAATGATGTAATTGCAAGTGTCAAGCATTTGCGCATTACAATCTGCGTCTATAAAAACAGGAGTTTCTGCAACTCTAAAATCTATGGCACTTTCAAAACCTTTGTTTAATTCGGATAATAACTGCTCGTATTTCTGTTCCGTAAAATTTTGATTGAAAGTATTTCTTTGTTCAGGCACCATGACGTTAGAATTTAATGAGCAGCCGCATCAAGGATTGCCTGGTTTAAAAAATTAGGCAATATAGTTTGGTAGGTAAGCATAATTTTTTCTGGATCCAATACCTGATCTACCATCGACTGCCACTTTTCTGCGCCATGATTTTCTATGACAATATTTTTTTTATCTTCTTGTATTAAATACAAATGCATACCTGCTGCGTCAACTTCTGCATGAAACTGTGTGCCTACAAAATAGGGACTAAAGCGCATGGCCATAATGGCTCTTTCGTAAGGAACATGGGGCCTATCTTTTTCAATAGCAAGTATGGAAGCGCCCATCGCTTCTTTAAGATCATCGTTTGGTTCAATTACCTGAAAATCTCTACTATCAACTCCGTAAAATGGATTGTGTAATCCGGTAAAGATAGGGTCTGCAACACCTGCTGCTGTTGGATGTACCGGAAATACACCAAAGGCAGTTGACTTTCTTTTGCAAACCGTGCCTACATGATAATATTTGCAAGCAAGTTGAAAACTATGGCAAATAAAAAATACGTGTTTGGGTTTGCTGCTTTCGCTGTTCCAAATTTCAATACTTTCTAACCAGTCAAAATATGCGTTCTCCCATTTGGTATCATTAGAGTCAAGTGGAGAACCGGGTCCTCCACTTGAAATATAAATATCAAAACTAGTATCTGGTGTTTCTAATGCCTGTCTTACATCAAATACCTTGTAACTGAGTGCAAGGTTATGATGCGTTGCCCATTCTTTTACAAGCGCTTCAATGCAGCGCATCCCTTCGTTAGGGTCGCCATCATATAAATCTAATACTGCTACACTAATGCTTTGATTCATGGGTTTGTTTACGCGTTATAAATAGCTAAGGTTTGTTTTAGGCGTAAGCGTTAATAATGTATGGTACATCAGTTTGATGGTTTCTTCAATATCATCGTGGTGTATCATTTCTACGGTGGTGTGCATGTATCTTAATGGCATAGAAATCAGTACCGAAGGGCATCCATCATTGGCATAGGCAAAACTATCGGTATCGGTGCCGGTGCTTCTGCTTAGGGTTCTAAACTGCACTGGAATTTTATTTTTTTTGGCCACCTCTTCAACAACGGCTAATAATTTATTGTGAATAGCCGGCGCATAAGCAAGTGAAGGTCCTTTGCCGCACTGAATATCGCCTTCCACAATTTTACTAATCATTGGGGTGCTGGTATCGTGCGTTACATCTGTAATGATGGCGATATCTGGTTTGATACGGCGTGCAATCATTTCGGCGCCACGTAGTCCAATTTCTTCTTGTACGGCGTTAACAACATACAAAGAGAAAGGAAGTTTTTTCTTGTTCTCTTTTAATAAACGAGCTACTTCGGCAATCATAAAACCTCCAATACGGTTATCAAAAGCACGTCCAATATAATAGCCATTTGCTAGTTCATCAAAGCCTTCTTCGTAAGTAACTACAGATCCTATATGAATGCCTAAATCTTCTACTTCTTTTTTTGTTCTAGCACCGCAGTCTAAACTTAGGTTATCTACTTTAGGTTGTGGCTCTTTGGTGTCAGGATTACCTAAACGGGTATGAATAGCAGGCCATCCAAAAACGGCTTTAACGGGTCCTTTTTTTCCATGAATCCAAACTCTTTTAGCGGGTGCAATTTGATGGTCTACGCCACCATTTCTTTTTAAATAAATAAGCCCCTGGTCGTTGATATAATTTACAAACCAACTGATTTCATCGGCATGTGCTTCAATCACTACTTTAAAAGGAGCACCCGGATTAATAACACCTACTGCAGTTCCGTAAGGATCGGTAAAAATTTCGTCGGTATATTTTTTAATGTACTCGAGCCATACTTTTTGTCCACCCGTTTCAAAACCAACCGGCGATGGGGTATTGATATAATTTTTTAAAAACGCCATCGATGCAGCTGTAACCACCGAATCTTTTTTCTTTGTTGTTTTTGCGCTTGATTTTTTAGTTGCCATAATATATGAATTGTACTTTTTTGTCAAGAAAATAAAAGGGTAGCGATGATGCCGCAGGCGGCTTTCACTACAATGAGTCCGTCAATGATTGCAAGATAATAGAGAATGCTTTTACGTTGGTGCATTTGGTAGCTTACACTTATCAACAAAATAAGTGGGATTGTGTTTAACAAAATTTGGTATCCTGTAAACCCGTGCAAATAGCCATAGCGTAGGGTTGCCATTAAGATGAACGCACTCATGGGTAAAACAATCCAATTGATGGTTTTAGTAAGTCCCATGCGTACCACCAAGGTTTTCATTTGTTTGTTGGCATCCGATTCAAAATCTTTGATGTCAAATAATACCGCCAATATGCTTATGTAAAGGGCGTTGGAGATAAACAAAATAGGCATATACGCCATGCCCTTATAGGCCTGATTGGTTAGTTTTAAAAAAAGGTAAGGGGCATATACACCAACACCAGCCCAAATCGATCCAATAACCAATGGTTTTACAATGCCATAAGACCTAAGGTTGAGCCAAGGATATTTTTTGGTATCGAAATAATATAAAAAAGCGCCCAGGCCAATAAGGCAGCAGTATAAAATATCGTAGCCTTTTAGTAGCGATATACCTGGTAGTAATGTATAGAGTTGATAGCTACCACCTCCAATGATAAAAGCAAGTAACAACCACTGTATTTTTTTAATTTGCCCGGCATGTGCACGCACCCAATTATTTCTTTGGTTAGGGGCGCTATCATAACTTTCTAAGAGGTAAGAATGATTGTAATAATACACCGTTACTGCGCCAGTAAGTACTAAAAATAAATAAGGGATGTGATGGTGTCCTAACTGCGCAAAGCTGCACAGGCAAAGGGCTACCATGCATACGGCATAAAAATAATTGCCAAAGAAAAAAGAAGTAAAGCGGCCGGGCTTCACGTTTAATTCACGATAATAATGTCGGAAGATACCACAGTGTCACTTTTATTTTTGGCTTTATCAGAAGCCCAAAATCTAAAATAACAAGTATCGCTTTTACCGCATTTTGGAATAACGGTATAAATGCTGCCCGGAATAAATCCAGTATTGTAACCCACTTCAAACACACCTTTTAAATTAGGCGTTGCTGTAAAAGCAGGAATTTTTACACGGTCACTAAAATTATTACAGCCTTTTGTTTTGGTTACTTTTTGTACCCAAATGCTATCTGAAAGATCGCCTTCGGCGTCTGTAAATTCCAATGAAAAAATGATGGCAGAAGCCCCCGAAAAAACCTTTCCATTAACCGACTTAAAAGTGAGTTGGGGTTTTGTGGTATAGGTATCTTTATTGCAAGCAAATATGGTTACAATAATTGCCGTTAATATCAATAATTTTGCCTTCATTCGTGTAGGTTTCTACTCAAATTTAGTAAAACAAACCAATCAATCGCTGTGTTGCCCATAGATGTTAACAATATTTTCTCTTCCGAGCCTCATTTGTTTAACCAAACGGCGCTAGACGTCTTTGCTTATCAGTACAGTGAAAATGCGGTGTACCGCCGTTGGTGCGATTTAATTGTGCCTGCCCAGCATCCTAAAAATGAGGCAGGCGTGCCCGTGCTGGAACATTATACATCTATACCGGCCATGCCCATTGGTTTTTTTAAATCTGAAACCGTGCAAACCGGCAACTACGAGCCGGCCCTTTTTTTTGAAAGTAGTGGCACTACCGGAACGGTTCAAAGCAAACATTATATCAAAGACGAAGCGGTCTATCAGCAAAGTTTTTTAACGGCTTTTGAAGCTGTTTACGGCCCAGTAAATAACTGGTGTATTATAGGATTGTTGCCTGCTTATTTAGAGCGGCCACATTCGTCACTTGTATACATGGTGGAACATTTAATTAAAGCATCTGAACAAGCGCAAAGTGGATTTTATTTATACGATCATGAAACTTTAGCGCAAACTTTAAAAGCCAATGAAGCAGTAGGAAAAAAAACACTTTTAATAGGAGTGACGTTTGCCTTATTAGATTTTGCAGAAAAATTTCCAATGCCACTTTCTTATACCACTATTTTAGAAACAGGTGGTATGAAGGGTAGACGAAAAGAGTTAACTAGAGAGGAAGTGCATGCTGCATTAATGGACGCATTTAAACTGACGTCTATTCATGGCGAATACGGCATGACAGAATTATTATCTCAAGCATACGCAACTGGAAATGGCATTTACAAATGCCCGCCATGGATGCGCGTACTTGTAAGCGAAGAAGAAGACCCGCTAACCATAAAAACCAGTGGTAGAGGCAGTTTACAAGTAATTGACCTCGCTAATATACATAGCTGTTCCTTTATCGCCACAGAAGATGTAGGCGCTGTTTACGAAGATGGCAGCTTTGAAGTTTTTGGCCGAATGGATCATTCGGCCCTACGCGGTTGCAGCTTAATGGTGATCTAAAAAATTTGCGCGAAAGCAAAAACAATTTTATACACTTACATTAAAATCACGAAGTGCATCGTTTAAACTTGTTTTTAAATCGGTACTTGCTTTACGCTGACCAATAATTAAAGCACAGTTTACTTGGTATTCACCTGCATTAAACTTTTTAGTTGTAGTGCCCGGAATCACTACTGATCTTGCTGGTACACGTCCTGTATATTCTACCGGTGTAGAACCGCTTACGTCAATAATTTTTGTTGATTGTGTTAACACCACATTGGCGCCTAATACCGCTTCTTTTTCTACAATAACACCTTCTACCACAATACTTCTGCTACCTAAAAAACAACCGTCTTCGATAATAACAGGGCTTGCTTGTAGTGGTTCTAATACACCGCCAATACCCACGCCACCACTCAGGTGTACGCCTTTACCAATTTGCGCGCAACTACCAACCGTTGCCCATGTATCAACCATGGTGCCCGCATCTACATACGCACCAATGTTTACATAACTTGGCATCAGTACCACCGAGCTAGCAATGTATGCACCATAACGCGCCACTGCTGGAGGAACGGCTCTAACGCCTAATTCTTTGTAGTTGCTTTTTAGTAACATTTTATCGTAAAACTCAAAAGGAGGGAGCTCCCAGGTTTGCATTTGTTGAATGCCAAAATACATTAGGATGGCTTGTTTAACCCACTCATTTACTACCCACTTATCACCCTCTGGAGAAGCTACGCGTATACGTCCTTTGTCTACATCTTCGATCACTGCTCTTACTGCATCACTGTAGGTTGCTTCTTTTAATAAATCTCTATTTGACCAGGCTTCAAGAATTAAATTTTGTAATGACATGCTTATTTTTTTTGCAAACATAAGCAAGACATCTTTAACTACCATTATCTAGGTTAATTCTCGACAACAATTTGTAATTTGCCCCTGTGACCCCATTATTTAATTCAGATATTGAAGCCTGCTTGCGCGTTTTAGAAAGCGGCGGCCTTATTTTATACCCCACCGATACCATTTGGGGTATTGGCTGCGATGCTACCAATGAGGCAGCGGTTGCAAAAATATTTGACTTAAAAAAACGCCCCGATAGTAAGGCGCTCATTGTGCTTATTGCAGACGAGCGTTCACTATTACAATACGTGGCAAGTCCACACATAGAAGTGTTTGATTACATTGTGGGTGTGTCAAAACCCACCACTATTATTTATGATGATGCCATTGGTCTCGCTTCTAATTTATTGGCAGAAGATGGATCTGTGGGTATTCGTATTTGTGCCGATGAATTTTGCAAACATTTAATCAAGCGTTTTAGAAAACCCATTGTAAGTACCTCCGCTAATTTGTCTGGCTTTCCGCCGCCAACTGTATTTTCAGATATTGATATTGCTGTTACACAAGGGGTGGATTATGTGGTCAACTATCGTCAAGATGATTTTACGCCTGCATCGCCTTCTGCGGTGGTGAAATGCAGTAAAGACGGGCGTTTCACAATTCTAAGGCCGTAATTGGTTCCTTTTGTTTCCTTTTGGTTATTTTTGCTCCATGAGGCGCATACTTGTTATTCAAACTGCTTTTATAGGCGATGTTGTACTCGCAACAGCAATGCTTGAAAACTTGCATGCGGCGTATCCAACTTCTCAAATTGATATTTTGGTAAGACAAGGTGCAAACGAACTTTTTATAGATCATCCATACATCAATCAAGTTCATGTGTGGGATAAAAAGAAAAATAAATACCAGCATCTTTTTGAAATCATAAAAACCATTAGGCGCATCAAATACGATGTGGTCATTAATATACAGCGGTATTTAGCCACCGGCATTATCACGGTTTTATCAGGTGCTACAAAAACAATTGGATTTGACAAAAATCCACTTGGTTTTTTGTTTTCAGAAACCATAAAGCATTTGTTTGGAGCAGCCACGAAAATGGTTTCAGGTTCAGCTGCACCAAACGTGGCCGCGCTGCACGAAACTTCGCGCAACCATGCACTGCTTGCATCCCTAACAACTGAGCCTGTAGCAAAGCCAGCACTGTATCCGTCCGCAGCAAATTTTGCAGCGGTGCAAAAATGGCAAGGCAGGCCTTATATATGCATGTCGCCAGGATCTGTGTGGGAAACAAAAAAAATGCCCGCACAAAACTGGATCCAACTTATCAATGCAATCCCAACTAACTACACCATTTATTTAATGGGTGCCCCTAACGAGAAAGATTTGTGCGAAG
>JAOASV010000157.1 GCA_030158535.1 Sediminibacterium sp. | reverse complement strand
AAGCATTACTGTAACCGCCTTTCCGTTTCGGGCTGCATTAATAAGTGCATTGATTACTTTAGAAGCAGGCGCTAAACGGTACGCAGTTATTTTAATAGAAAGCACATCCGGATCCATTGCACTTTCTCTGAGTAAATCAATCACCGAATTAAAACTATGGTAGGGAAAATGAAGCATCACATCTTTTTGTAACACCACATCCGTTACGCGCAAGCTCTTAACTAAATCAGGATGAATTAACGAAGCTTTACGGATACTTTTTTCCATTTCCAAATCTGGAAAATCCATAAAGTGTCTAAAATTATGAATGCGACCTCCTGGTATAATATTACTTTTTTGATTGAGCTGCAACCTTTTAATCAAATAATCAAGTAAGCCCGCATCCATCTCTCTATCGTACACAAAACGAACGGGCTTCCCCTTACGTCTATTTTTTAATCCCTTTTCAAGTTTTTCTATAAGATTACTGGTAATTCCATTGTCTACATCTATTTCAGCATCTTTGGTGATTTTAAAAATAGCAGACTCGAAATAATCGTAATCGAAATAAGAAAAGATAACGGGTAAATTATACCTGATAATATCTTCTAGTAATATAATTTGATGACCTCCTGTTTTTGTAGGAAGCTCTACAAACCTTCCGATTGCCGACACGGGCACTTCAATTAATGCATACTTACTTTTGTATGCACTATTTTTTTTACGCATTACAATACCTAAATAAATACTCTTATCGCGGAGGTATGGCATTTGATCAATAGACTCTACCATTAAGGGTATTACATTACCGCGCACCTGTGTGTCAAAAAAGTTTTTTACAAAAACTTGCTGCTCTTTTGATAAATGAGTTTCATCAATCAGCGTTATATTTTCTTTTTTAAGGTCTTTAACAATGTTTTTCCAAATACGGTTAAACTCATTTTGTTGCTCTAATACAATCGTTTGTATTTCATCTAAAATACTTTGCGAGTGCTCCTCTAAATGCATATCAAGCTTTTTACCCTTGCCTTTAAATTCAATCATTCGCTTAAGGGTAGCCACACGCACTCTAAAAAACTCATCTAGGTTATTAGAAAAAATTCCTAAAAAACGAATTCGTTCTTTTAATGGTACAGAAGGGTCGTTGGCTTCTTGCAACACCCTTCCATTAAAACTCAACCAACTTAAATCTCGAGGTATATAAGAATACTTTGGCATAATGCTTTTCAATTAATGGTATGCGATATTACAAAACAAGGCAAGCATGTAAGCGAGCCTTCTTCTAAAGTTACAATTTGTTAACATAGGCGTAAAGATTTGTTCATATTAGAGTTATTACTTTGACAAACTACCCTAATGGAAAAAAGAGACATTGACGTTCTCGTACTTAGTGATTTACACCTCGGCACATTTGGTTGCCACGCGCAAGAAATAGTTACTTATTTAAAAAGCGTTCATCCTAAAGTACTGGTATTAAATGGCGATATCATTGATATCTGGCAGTTTAAGAAACATTATTTTCCGGCCGCACACATGCAGGTAATCAAGCAAATTTTTAGCTTACTCAGTAAAGGCACCAAAGTCTATTATATAACGGGCAATCATGACGAAGCCCTTCGCCGCTATACCGACCTCGAAATGGGTGGCTTTACCCTCACCGACAAAGTGGTACTGGATTTAAATGGTAAAAAAACCTGGATTTTTCACGGCGATATTTTTGATGCCACCACAAAAGGAAGTGCCAAAATTATTGCAAAGCTAGGTGGACATGGCTACGACCTTTTAATCATGCTCAATAGCGCTATTAATTGGGCACTTAAATTAATGGGTAAAGAAAAAATGAGCTTTAGCAAAAAGGTAAAAAATAGTGTTAAAAAAGCAGTGTCTTGGATTGGGAATTTTGAGCAAACAGCCGCAGAGCTTGCTATAGAACAGGGTTACGATTATGTTATTTGTGGCCATATTCATCAGCCTCAAAAAAGAATGGTAACCAATGAGCATGGTTCAGTGATGTACTTAAACAGTGGCGATTGGATCGAAAATTTAACAGCACTAGAATATGTAAATGGCGAATGGGATATTCACCAATACAATGAAAAAGAACAAGCTGCTAAAGTAGTGCCAATTTTAAGTGCAGAAAATAAATTACCAGAACTAAACGTGCTTACAAAAGACGTTGCCTTATTTATCAATAGTTTAATAGCGCAGTAAATGAAAATATTTTACGCAGTTCAAGCAACAGGCAATGGCCATATTAGTAGAGCAGTAGAACTATTGCCCTATCTACAACAGTATGGACAAGTAGACGTTTTTTTGAGTGGCGAAAACAGTCATTTACCTACCAGTTTGCCAGTAAAATATAAAAGCAAGGGCGTTTCTTTATTTTATGGAAACAGAGGTGGCCTCAACTATTTTAAAATGTGGCAAAAGTTTTCTATCAAAAGAATCTGGAAAGAAGCCAAAGCTTTACCTGTTGAAGATTACGATATTGTGATCAACGATTTTGAATGCATCACTTCACTTGCATGCAAACTAAAAAATAAACCAAGCATTCAGTTTGGACACCAAGCAAGTTTTAAAAGTAATGCAGCGCCTCGCCCACAAAAAAAAGAATGGATAGGTGAATGGATTTTACAAAACTATGGTACGGCAACAGCCTATTTTGGGCTTCATTTTAAAGCCTATGACAACGGTATTTTTAACCCTGTTATCAAAGCGGACATCATAGCTGCCAAACCAGTAAATAACGGGCATGTAACGGTTTATTTATCACATTATTCTAAAAAAGTTATTACCAACCAATTACATAAAGTACCAGGCATTAGGTTTGAAGTTTTTACCAAAGAAGTAAAAACAGAATTCATCGAAAAAAATATTAGGTTCATGCCTATTTCAAACGAAGGATTTACTAAAAGCATGATTGAAAGCGCTGGCGTTATTACGGGTGCTGGTTTTGAAACCCCAGCAGAGGCACTTTATTTAGGCAAAAAACTACTATGCCTTCCTATTAGAGGACAGTACGAACAACTTTGCAATGCAGCAGCGCTAGAAGAGTTAGGCGTACCTGTGGTTGACAAAATGCACGCTACTTTTTTTGTAGATATTGCAAAGTGGTATGACCTACCTGCTCCAACACCATTAACACTAGAGTACAGCACGTATCAACTGGTACAAATGGTAATTGAAAAAGCAAAATCTTTACAACCAACCAAAAATAATGTAGATGAATTGGAGGGATCAAACAGCTTTGCCCTGTAAAAAATCTCTAAACCAATAGCCCGAATTTTTTACGGTACGTAATTGTGTTTCAAAATCTGTGTGTACAAGACCAAACCTTGTACTATAACCATAAGCCCATTCAAAATTATCGGTTAGCGTCCAGGCGTAATAGCCTCCAATATTAACACCTTCATTTTTGGCTTTTAATACCGCCGCTAAATAAGATCTAAAATAATCGATGCGTTCTTGATCGTTTACAACTCCATGATGCAAATGATCTTTAAAACAGGCGCCCCCTTCTGTTACAATGATTTGTTTGACACCCTCGTAATTACCAAACCTTTTTAGCATATCATAAAAGCTTGTAGGGTCTATCTCCCATCCTATTGCCGTATGCGGCATTTTCCTTTGTTTGGCACTCACTTCGGATGCGGAAACATAAGGTATTAAAGGGTTGTGCTTAATAGTTACAGAAAAATAATTTTGTAACCCAACGTAATCAAAATCAAATTTTAATTGATCAATAAAGCGCCAAGCTGTGGTGGCAATATGCAACTTATCTAAAAAATCAAATTGATCCATTTGCGGAAATCCCATACCTAATGTAGGCTCTATAAACAAACGGTTTAAGAGTGCATCGGCTCTATTTGCGGCAGCAATATCTTTATCACTATTTGTATAAGGCTTGGTTTCTGAAATTGAAAAACTAGTGCCTATAATAGCATGCGGGCAGTGTTCCCTAATTATTCTGCCACCCTCTGCAGTGCAATAAGCTGCATTAAAAATAGCTGGAAATGCATTTGTAGTGCCCATTTTTCCGGGTGCATGCATGCCTATCATATAACCAAGCGCCGTAAAAGCAAAAGGCTCGTTCATCACAATCCACTGCTTTACTTTTTTACCATAATGCGCCGTTAGTAGCGTTACATATTTAGAAAACCACTTGACCATATCTCTACTGGTCCATCCACCCTCAAGTTCAAGGGCATGGGGTAAGTCCCAATGGTAAATAGTAACAACAGGCTCTAAACCATTTGCAACACATTCATCAATAACGCGGTGGTAAAAATCGATTCCTAATTTATTAACCTTTCCTATACCTTCAGGTAATACCCTACTCCATGCAATAGAAAATCTAAAAACAGAAAAACCAAGGGCTTTGGCTAGTAAAATATCGTCTTTGTAACGGTGGTAAAAATCGGCGGCAAAAGTGGGCCTCGCACCACCTTTAATAGTATTTCTTTTACGCGCAAAAACATCCCATACAGATAAACCTTTGCCATCCTCAAAAGCAGCGCCTTCGTTTTGTGGAGCGGCCATACCTACACCCCATTTAAAATCAGGCCCAAAATCAGAAGCAGTAAATGTTTTTTTGTGCAAGTGTTTTAGATTTTATCTATCAACTCTAATAAATCATCCAACACAGCAGTAGGATTTGCGACAGCAATTTGATCTCTAGTTTGAGCCCCTGTAGTAACCCCAAAAGTTTTACCACAACCAGCGTTTTTACCTTCTTCAATATCAATGGCAGAATCACCCACTTTAACAACAGTTAGCGGGTCTTGAATATTAAAATGCTGTATCGCAAATTCAATCATATCGGGTGCTGGACGGTTGTTAGACACATCAGAAGCTGTAACGAGTAAATCAATATCTTCTCCAATTGTCCAATTGAGCTTTTGCAACAAACCAGTGGCTGTTGCCCTATTGTATCCAGTATTTAAAACAACTTTAATTTCTTGCTTTTTAAGTAGCGCAAAAACAGTTTCGGCATTAGAACAAGGCGTTACATCCAAATTTGCATAGGCGTCCGCTAACAACACCACAAACTGCTCATAAATGGCATTGGCATTTACACCTTCTGCGTGTGCAGCAAGTAAAACATCTTTAATGGCTTGTAATTTTTCTTTACCGGCGCCATGTAGTAGCACATCCTCAAGTGTTACATCAACACCTCCATTAACAATGGCAGCATGGAGCGTTTTATAGACTACATTATTTTCATCCACTGTGGTACCTGCCATATCAAAAACAACCATAGAAGTTAACATAAAAACTATTTTAAAGTATTAGCAATATAAGGTGCAAAAGATTCAATCGGATCTGTTTGCATGGTAGGATCTTTCGCTAAATCATCCCAGGTTCTTAAAAGCACTGCTTCTTTGTAATTTTCATATTTTTCAAATTCAGCGGCTTCTTCAGCGTTCATAATGCCACCCTGCAAAGCCAAACTTTGACGCGACGGCTCACTTAAAGTATTGTAATAACCAGCGTCCACAAAACACAAATATCTTTTGGCCTGAACATGTAATTTTGCAGGCTCTACCACTTCTTTCATAAAATATTTTTCTAAAAATAAAGCGGCTAGTTCTTCGTGTAAATCATCTACACCAAAATCTGGAGCATCGTCTGGTAATGCATGAAGTAAATGCCCAATATCGTGTAATAAACTTGCTGTTATGAGTGCATCGGAAGCATTGTTCTTTCTTGCAAACGTAGCAGCCTGTAATGCATGCTCCATTTGAGTTACAGCCTCTCCACCATACAAAGAGTGACCTTTTTCATTAAATAAATCAACAATTTTTTGTACCATAATTTATAATTTATCAATCATTTCTTCGGCAAAACCAAAAGACATGGTCATGCCATGCCCTCCAATACCATTTAATATATAAATACCAGATTCTATCTCTAAAAACAAATCAGTATCACCATTTTTCATGGTTGGATAAATACCGTTCCAACTTTGCGTAATACGCCAATCATCTATATGCATCATTTTTTTGAGGTAATCCAAAATGAGTTGATTTTGATAATGATCATCAAAAGGATCAAAATCTAATCCATATTCGTGGGTATCGCCAACCGTTAACTCACCATTTGCATTTTGTGATACCATCACATGAATACCATGTTTTACATATTCAGATAACTCAGCGTCAATGCGGGCCTTTAAAACAGGTAGTGTAGACGCTACTGCAAAACTTTTATAATGAAGCAACGAAAGTCCACCACAGACAGATGTGCCAATTTTAAAATCAGGTTTCTCGTGCACAAAACGCATCATTTGTAAACGGCTTTTTGTGATGGGTAGTCCTGCAAAAACAGATGGATACAAGGTTTCAAAATCTGATCCAGAGCAAATGCATATTATATCAGCCTCAAAACTTTTATCAAATGAAGCTACTTTATGTTTTGACACTTGCGTTATGGCCGTGCCCCAAATAAATTGTACCCCGTAGGTTTCTGTTAAATACGCAGGCAACCCTTTAATGGCAGCTCTTGGATCAATAATAACCTCATCATCACTATATAGTCCCCCAATTAATTTTCGCTGATTGATGCCATTAAAGCGTTCATTAATTTCTTGTGGACTAACAAGCGAAACAGGTCTTCCATTAGAAGCAAAAACACTTTGCATTTCTTCCAAAACAGCTTGTTCGTCATCATGATAGGCTAAATGAATACTACCACAAGGGTTGTATGACATATGCATACCCTTTAAACATTCCAACCAAATTTCTTTAGACCTTTTTGCGCGGTTGTACAAAAGTCCATCTGGCTGTCCAACAGGCCACAACATGCCAAAATTTCTGATAGAAGCGCCAATGGCCTCTTGTGTTTTATCAATAACAGTAACTTGATATCCTTTTATTGCGAGCGCCCTAGCAGTTGCTAATCCAACAATGCCTGCGCCAACTACGATTGCTTTATTTTGTGTTTGCATAAGAAAAAAAATAGTAACTCAATATAGTAAAAAAAGCGAAGTCTGTACAGACTTCGCTATAAATGATTGCTTGCCAAAATCATTTTTATGTAACCAAACCAATGAGCGATTATTTAATGATCCACATTTTACCGTTGATATCATCGATGGTTCCAAACTGAGCTGTAATAGCAGCTTCTACATTTGCTTTATTATTGGCACGTTCTACATTTGGATATTGGTATCTTAATGCTACCCTTCCGCTGTTTCCAGAACCAGCGCCCGTTAAAAATGTTGGAACACCCGTTCTTCTCCAGTTAAAATAAGCTTCCTGACCAGAGTTCATATAGAACGCTAAATATTTTTGTAATAATATTTGATTGCGACCATCTACTGTGTTGCCTTTATACTTCACATCTGTTTGATTGTAGTAAGTGTCGTATAAGAAAGTCACATCATAGTTTACTGATTCAAATAAACCACCGCCTGGCTTTTGGAAAGTAACGGTGTTTACACCATCCTTAACTCCATAAAAAGCAAGAGAAGCTTTAATACCATTTTGGTACCAAGTTTCTGCATTCGCAGATGAAATCCAACCTCTGTTCATAGCTTCTGCAATATTAAAACACATTTCAGAATAGCCAATCACAATGGTATTTTCTGCAGCATAGGTTTGATAATAACGCTTTCTATTAATAAAAGAATATTGACCAACCCCTGCATTTTTACTCATGGTAGCTAAATCCTCACCACTACTTGCTCCAACAAATGCAGCATAAGAATTTGGAGCAGCACCAGCAGCAACCTTAGCAGCAGCAGGCTCAGCAACAAAAAATGTTCTTGGATCCTGCATCGCTACTAAAGTATTTAAATAAGTAGCAGCCATATTATAACGTGTTGCATCAAAACCAAAGTTATCCGGACTTGTAGAGTACTTGTTAAACTGTGCATTATAAGAAAATTGCATTTGGTCTGCAGCACTTGCAAATAAAGGATACTTTGTAGGATTGTTGATTACATCCGCAAATTTTTGCTTTACATTTAAATCAGCATCTGATTCTTTATTACTCAATTGAATTAATACCCTCAACTTAAATGCATTAACAGCTTTTTGCCATTTTGCTAAGTTGTTACCATAATAAAAATCATTTGCAAGTACATAGTTTTTTGTAACTACCGTTGCCATTTCTGTATTTGCATCTTCCAAATATGTTAAGATGGCTTTAAATACATCTTTTTGAGAATCGTATTTAGGTGTAACGTTTTCTAACCCTTTCAATGCTTCAGAAACAGGTACATCACCTAAGTTCATGGTAAGCTCATAAATGTACATTGCTTTTAAAAATTTAGCTAAAGCTGTGTAGGGATTAGGAGCAGCAACAGATTTTGTAGATTCCTGTTCCATTTTAACAATATTCTTTAAAATATTGTAGTTGTTAAATGAATAACCAGTCCAGTTATATTCATTGTTACCGTAATAATCATAATTACAAGCATAAAACTGATTGGCACGATGTATACCATTAAAAGCACCTTTATTTAACCCACCTAAAACATTGTTTAAAATGAGGTTAGCTGGAACTGAAGTAGCTCTGTTAGGATCGGCTTCTAAAGAATCAAACGATTTTTTACAAGACCCTAATGAACCAGCCAAAAGGATGAAAGTAAATATTTTAAATAAATTTTTCATAATATATATATTGAAGAATTAGAATATAAAGTTGATGTTAATACCATAAGATCTTGTAGTTGGTGTTTGTAAACCAATACTAGATTCACCTGGGTACTGATCAATATCAACATCGTTAAACTTAGTATCAGGCATCCAGTATAGTAAATTACGTGCTACTAAAGAAACCGTTGCTTTTTTGAATATTGATTTTTGTACAAGTGCCTGCGGTAATTCATAAGTTAACATTACCTCTCTAAGTTTCATGTATGTTTTGCTCATGATGTTTGGCTCTGGATTACCATGTACACGGCTAATATAATCTTGTATGAAAGTTTTAGTCGTATTTGGAGCAAATGTAAGTGCACTATAGTTGGTGATTCTTCCAGTTACTGGATCAAATATTGGAGTACCTGAAGCAACCACTACACCTTCACCCACATAAGACTTTACGCCTTTATAATCTTGGTAACGCGCTTCACCCATTTTACCCTGAACAGTTTCTATGTGACGACCACCTTGGAATGTTTTCTTTCTTACATAATCTTCCATAACACCACCTAATCTACCATCTACTTGGAAATTAAATGTAAATGCCTTGTAAGAGAATTTGTTGTTTAAACCCCAAACTAAATCTGGATTTGAATTCCCTACGTACTGAGCAACTGGTAAATAAATTGGACGACCACCCGCATCATTAATCAGTTGACCATCTGGTGTTCTTGCCATCATTCTAAACCAAACTTCATCCGTTCTAGATCCAACTTTATAGAAATTGTTTAAAACTGATAAACCAGCAGGTAATTCTTTAAACTTATTAACAAATGCACCTAAGTTAAGTGTTGCATCCCAAGAAAGTCCTTTTGTAGACTTCAATACTGCACCATTAATAGTTACATCCCAACCTGTACGCTGTGTTTTAGTACCATTCACTACATAACTAGCATAACCAGAAGTTTGAGAAATAGATTTAGAGAAAATTTGAGGACCATCTGTATACTGATAGTAAGAAGCTTCGATACCAACACGGTTATTAAATGCTTTTGCCTCTACTCCAAACTCAAATGAAGTTCTATCATCTGGTTGAACATTAGCATCCACTAAAGTATTTGTGAAAGATGCTTGTGTAGTGTTGTTGTAACCAATACCTGTAGAATACACATCTGCATAGGTATAAGTAGGACCTCCGTATGTAGATGAATATTGTTGACCATATCCTAATGGGAACGCATTGTTTGGCGTTGCCCCAATATAATCAGATACAAAGCTACCACCACCTCTTACTTTAGCATAAGAAGCTCTTAATTTTAAGAAGTTAATTTGATTAGGTAATGAAACATAATCATTTAAAACGGTGCTTAAATTTAAAGATGGATAAAAGAAAGTGTTGTTATCTTTTTTAAGTGCCGATAATTTATCGGTACGACCTGTAATGTTTAAATTAAAATACTTGCCACCTTCTAAATCTACAGAGTATAACATAGAGTTTACACGCATGTCAGATGCAAAGTTGTAAGCAATTACTGGGTTTCTACTGTTCGCAAACGTGTATACGTTTGGTACGTTTAAATAGTTAGTGGTCGTAAACGAAGAATTATAATTGAAGGTTCTAAAGTTAGCACCTGCAAAACCACTTGCCTTAAAGAAATTGGCAACAACAGGTGTTTTAAAATCGGCACGTACTTCAGAGTTGCT
Organism: Sediminibacterium sp.; assembly: GCA_030158535.1. Classification (GTDB taxonomy): domain Bacteria; phylum Bacteroidota; class Bacteroidia; order Chitinophagales; family Chitinophagaceae; genus Sediminibacterium. Next base: position 669 of record JAOASV010000157.1, on the reverse strand, counting down.
TTCAAAAAGAGATCTTCTGTCTTCTCTATAATCACCTTTGTTTTCTTCTCTACCGTAAGGGTGTGCAGAGAAAGGCATTTTTTCATTTCTTAATAAATCGTAAGTCGTAACAGAAGTTCTAGCAAATAAATCTACAAATGGATTTACCTTATATTTTAAACTTGTATAAGCATAAATATCATTTTTGTAATGTCCTCTAGTCCACTCATAACTCATAAAATAAGGGTTATGATATCTTTGATATTCGGCATAGATACTCTGAACACCTTCTTTACCTGGCTGCCAGTAATTCCGCATATCATCAATATTCCAATCTGCACCACCCCAAATAGTGATGTTGTAGATTACTGAGTTAGGACCGTAGTCTACATCTGGAAAATTATCTGAAAACTGTTTGTTATAATTAATATTAGCATCTAATGTTAATTTAGAATTGAAACGTAAGGTAGAAGCTAAATTAATATTAGTAGTATTTAAACCTGTATTAGGAATAATACCTTTATTGTAAGTATTACCTACAGAAAAACGTAAATCAGCTTTTTCGCTAGAAGAAGCAACTGCAATATTGGTGGTATTTAAAACACCCGCTTCAATAAATCTTTTTAAATTATCTTTACCACGAGCAACCCAAGGAGTACCAGAGCGCTTGCCAGTAACGGGATCTACAGG
>JAOASV010000156.1 GCA_030158535.1 Sediminibacterium sp. | reverse complement strand
GGTATGGACTCAGTGTAGATGACGTTAACGCCGTTATTGAAAGTGCATTGGGCGGAATGAAATTGACCACCACTATTGAAGGACGTCAACGCTTTTCTGTGAATGTACGATATGGCCAGGATTTTCGTAATAATCTGGAAGCTCTAAAAAGACTTCAAGTTCAAACCATGAGTTTTGGGCCGATTCCGTTAAAAGCGGTTGCAGATGTAAAAATTAGTGATGGCCCGCCTATGATCAATTCTGAAAATGCCATGTTACGTGGTACTGTTTTATTTAATGTACGAGAAAGAGATTTAGGCAGCACTGTTAAAGAAGCTCAGGAGAGACTTAATCAGATGGTTGATAAACTACCTAAAGGTTACTTTTTAGAATGGAGTGGACAGTGGGAAAATCAAATAAGAGCGAACCATACGTTAACAATGATTCTACCAATTGTTCTGATAATAATTTTTATGGTGCTTTATTTCACCTATCATTCATTAAAAGAAGCCATTGTTACTATGATCACAGTGCCATTTGCACTAATTGGCGGCGTATTCATGGTTTATTTCTATGGAATTAATCTTTCGGTTGCTGTTGCAGTTGGTTTTATCGCTTTATTTGGAATGGCTATAGAGACAGCCATGTTGATGACCATATATCTCAATGAAGCAATGAATAATATGGTTGCTAAACATGGTAATTCAAAAGATACCCTAACACCAGCAATTATTCGCGAATTTGTTATTGAAGGATCAGCTAAAAGATTGAGACCAAAACTGATGACGGTTTCTGTAGGTCTATTTGGTTTAATACCAATTTTATGGGCTACAGGTGTCGGAAGTGATATTATGAGGCCAATAACTATCCCATTAATTGGTGGAACTATTTCATCCACAATTTATGTACTCTTAATAACCCCAGTAATCTTTGAAATAACCAAAGAGAGAGAATTAAAGAAAAAAGGTAAAATTGATTTAATAGATGTTAAAGAATAAAAAAACACTATTGCTTCTTGCAATTATAGTAAGCTATACAAGCGGTTATGCTCAAAATTTGAGCCTAAACCAAATCCTTGATAGCGTTAAAAATTCACATCCAGTTGTGAAAATGTATGATAATGAGATCCGTTCAATGGATGAAGCAGCAAAAGGTGCACGAAGTTGGATGCCTCCACAAATTGGTGTCGGTCAGTTTATGACCCCCTATAACACTAAGCTATGGCAAAGAGAGGGTGATGCTCCAGGAATGGGCAGTGTGATGATCTCCGGTGAACAAATGTTCCCAAACAAGAAGAAGCTGGATGCTGATGAAAAATATATGAAAGCGATGTCTGGGGTAGAAAAAGAGAAAAAAAATGCTTCATTGAATGAGCTGATTAATGATGCCAAACAATATTATTTCGAATGGATCATATTAAAAAAGAAATTGCTGATTCTAAATGAGAATCAGAACATTCTTGACTTCATGATTAAATCTGCTGAGTTGCGTTATAAAAATGGTCTTGATAAAATAAGTGCCTACTACAAAGCGAAGGCGGCTATAGGAGAAGTAAAAAACATGCAGTTGATGTTTGAAAATGAAATAAAGGACAGAAGAATAAGGTTAAATGCATTGATGGGTAGAAATGCAAACATAAGCTTTGAGATAGATACCACCTATGCTTTATCCGATTTTTCTAACCTTGTTTTTGATAGCACTTTATTTAATGCGAATCGAAGTGATCTTAAATCTATTGATAGGGAAATATCTCTAGCATACCTTAAACAAGAGACAGAGAAAGCTGCACTTAAACCCCAATTTGGTATTCGGTATGATAATATGTTTGGATTTGCAGGTCAGCCTCTTCAATATACCATTATGGGGATGATTAAGATTCCGATGGCAAGATGGTCTGCTAAGATGAGTCGGGCTAATATAGAAAGCCTAGAATGGAAGGCTAAATCATACCATTCACAAAAAGAAATGATGGTAAATGAATATAGTGGTATGGCTTATGGAATGAGAAACGAATTTGACTTGAAGAAAAAACAATTAAAACTATATGCCGATGAAATAATACCTGCCCTGCGCAATAACTATAAAACAATGCAGCTCGGTTACGAACAAAATACCGAAGAGTTATTCATGCTATATGATGCCTGGGAAACATTGAACATGAAGCAGCTAGAATATACAGAGCTTTTGAATGAAGCCTTAAAGATACAGGTAACATTAGAAAGGATTATTGAAAAATATTAAAAATATCAGCATGAAAAGAACTATATCAATAATTGCTTTACTGCTATTCGTACTTGTTCAATCTTGTGATAATAATAAAGCTGTTCATAGTGAGCATGAGGCAGAATCTAAGGAAGTATTATATACATGTCCAATGCATCCCGAAATAGTTAGGGATAAACCTGGTAACTGCCCTATTTGTGGTATGACTTTGGTTGAGAAAAGCTCAGATGGTCATAAAGTAAATGATATAAAGCTTGAATCACTGCTTAAACCTACCAATGAGTTTGTATTATCAACAATACCGGTGACGACCATTAAGAAAAAAGAAGAAGAAATTGAAGTTGAAGCCCTTGGATCCATTGCATATGATACAAGACAGGTAGAAAGTATTTCTGCACGAGTTAGTGGTAGAGTTGAGAAGCTGTATGTTCGGTATCGTTATCAAAAAATAAATAAGGGCGATCGGATTATGGACATTTACAGTCCTGAATTACTTACAGCTCAGCAAAATTTACTTTTTCTACTAAAGAATGACGAAGAAAATAATCTGCTAATTGAAGCAGCAAAGGAAAAGCTCTTGTTACTAGGCATGACCAAATTTCAATTAAAAGAAGTTATTCAATCTGGTAAACCATCTACCACTATTGCGGTATATAGTAACTACACTGGTCATGTTCATGATGCAATAAGCTCAGGTGCAATGAATGTTACTAATAACGACATGAGAGATATTTCACTCATAACGGAAGAGTTGTCTTTAAAAGAAGGTATGTATGTTCAAAAGGGACAGTCTGTATTTACCATATTCAATCCAAATAAAGCATGGGTAATTCTTAATATCTACGGTGAAAATCAATCGTTGATAAAAAAGGGCAACACGGTTCGTATAGTTCCAGAAACAGCACCAAGTAAAGATTTTAGAGCTACAATAGACTTTATAGAACCTTTTTACAGGAAAGGCAGTAAAACGATTAGTACTAGGGTTTATTTTGATAATAGTGCTCTTAAAATACCAGTTGGAAGCCAAGTTAAGGCTATCATTTTTGGCAATACCAAAGACGCTTTCTGGCTGCCGAAAGAGTCTGTTCTTTCCTTAGGTATTGATAAAATAGCTTTTCTTAAGAAAGATGATGGTTTCGTAGCAAAAAAAGTCATCATTGGTATTTCACATGAGAATCATATACAAATTCTTAGTGGATTATCTAACCAAGATTCAGTTGCTATTAATGCCCAATTTTTAATGGATAGCGAAAGCTTCATCAAATCAAATAATTAATATGCGCTACCTCATTTATACAATATTGACTCTATTTGTTATTGTTTCATGCGTGAATAAAAAAGATTCATCCAATAACAGTTCAGATGTCTATTACACATGTTCAATGGATCCTCAAGTAGTAGAATATAAACCTGGCAAATGCCCAATTTGTAAAATGGATTTGACACCGGTTAAAAAGAACACAAGTGAAAGTAAAGATGAACTTAAGTTGAGCGAACAACAAATACAGCTGGGTAATATCACTACAGATACCATTAAGAATGGCACCATTGGTGATCAAATGGTTTTAACTGCAACCCTAAATTTTGATCAAATGAAAACTTCCTCTATAAGTTCTAGAGTTATGGGTAGAATCGAGAAGCTCTACTTCAAAAATATAGGAGATTATGTAAGCAAAGGAGACGCAGTTTATGAGATTTATAGTGAAGACCTTAATAATGCTAAGCAGGAATACATTTTAGCACTAGAAAAGAAAAAAGTGTTCAATAAGGATGTTGTAATTGATTTTGACCAATTAATTACGAGTGCTAAAAATAAACTTTTACTATGGGGTTTAAATGAGGCACAGATAGATGAGCTAGCAAGGTCGAAAAAGGCTAGTCCATTGTCCAAATTTTATAGCAGAATTAGCGGTTATATCACTCAACAAGATATTCGTGAAGGTGATTATATAATGGAAGGCGGTACCATTTTTAAACTTGCTGACCTATCTACTTTATGGGCAGAAGCTCAGGTGTACACTTCACAGCTGGCTGATATTAATAAAAATAGTCTTGCTACAGTTCAACTACCAGACTTGGAAAACAGAGAGATCAAAGGCCGAATTGAATTCTTTAATCCAGAAATTAACCCTGATACCAGAATTAATTTAATTAGGGTCTCTATCCCAAATCAAAGTAACCAGCTAAAGCCTGGTATGCCGGCATATGTTATATTAAAAAGTCCTAAATATAAATCCCTGTCGCTACCTATTGACGCTGTTATAAGAGATGGTAAAGGCGCAACGGTTTGGGTACAATCTAAAAAACACACTTTCAAAAGTTTAATGGTTGAAACCGGTTTAGAAAGCGACGATCGTATAGAGATAAAATCTGGTTTGAAAGAAGGTGATGTAGTTGTATTAACTGGTGCATACTTGTTGCAAAGTGAATATGTCTTTAAAAAAGGTGCCAACCCCATGTCAGGCCATAACCATTAAAATTCGCTAATGAACTACTTTAGACCATTTTTAATTCTTTTGGCAATACTTTTTGTACTAATTCAATTTTTTCGACCTGTTAGAAATAATTCGAAAGTTAACGGAGAAAAAACATTAAAACATCTTTTTTATGTTCCGAAAAATGTCAGTCTAATTTTAAGTAAAGCTTGCTATGATTGCCATAGCAATAAAACTAATTATCCCTGGTACGCAAATGTTCAACCTGTTGGTTGGTATTTAGACCAGCACATTTTTGAAGGAAAAAAGGAATTAAATTTTGATGAATTTGGTTATTATTCTACAAAACGACAAATAAACAAGTTTAAAGCAATAGCAAGTCAGATTGAGGATAATGCTATGCCACTTTCATCATATTCACTTATACATCCTGAAGCTAAGTTAACCCAAGTGGAAAAAGAAGTAATCATTAAGTGGGCTAATAGTATGAGTAACGATATTCAATCATTAAAATAAATCAATATGGATCATTCTCATCATTTAGAAACTACACGTAATCATTCAGACGACAAGGGTGGTCAAATTGAACACCATGAACATCATTCTTCAATGGGTCATGCAGGTCATGATCACGGTGCAATGATTAAAGATTTTAAAAAACGCTTTTACATTGTATTAATCATAACGATACCTATTATGTTGCTTTCACTAATGATTCAGCATTGGTTGAATGTACATTGGGAATTTATGGGATCAAACATTTTATTATCTATTCTGTCTTCTGTCGTCTTCTTTTATGGTGGATGGCCATTTTTGAAAGGTTGGTTTATTGAGATGAAAGACTGGAAGCCTGGGATGATGACACTAATTGGGTTTGCTATTACAGTAGCATACACATATAGTTTAGCCACTGTTATAGGCTTGAAGGGCATGGATTTCTTTTGGGAACTTTCGACTCTTATACTCATTATGTTACTTGGACATTGGATTGAAATGAGATCAATTGCTGGAGCCTCTAAAGAACTAGAATTATTGGTTCAATTAATGCCTTCTGATGCTCACTTTATTCATGGTGATCACATAATGGATGTGCCTACTCAAAATCTTACGTCAAATGATATTATACTGGTTAAACCAGGTGAAAAAGTTGCTGCTGACGGATTGGTTTTAGAAGGGGAAAGCTATCTCAATGAGTCTATGCTTACCGGAGAATCAAAGCCAGTGGAAAAGAAAAAAGGAAGTACAGTTATTGCAGGATCTTTGAACGGGAATGGTTCTTTAAAAGTACAAGTATCTCATGGTGCGAAAGATTCTTACCTTTCTCAGGTTATAAAACTTGTTCAAGATGCTCAAAAGTCTAAGTCTAAAACGCAATTATTAGCAGATAATGCTGCTAAATGGCTTACTATAATCGCCTTGATTTCAGGTGCCGCTACTTTTTTTTATTGGTATTTTGAAAATAATGAACTCGCATTCGCGATTGAAAGAATGGTCACAGTAATTGTAATATGTTGCCCTCATGCTTTAGGATTAGCTGTACCATTGGTTGTTGCCAAATCTACTGCATTGTCAGCTCAGAAAGGGTTACTGATAAAAAATAGAACCGCTTTTGAAAATTCTAGAAGAGTAACCACAATAGTGTTTGATAAGACTGGAACATTGACCATTGGTAAATTTGAAGTTTCAAAGGTCATTCCTGTAAGGGACAAGCTCAGCGAAAAGGAAATCATAAGATTAGCATCAGCTTTGGAACAAAGTTCTGAACATCCAATTGCAACTGGTATTTTGCAAAAAGCAAAAGATCTTGCTATCCAAATACCATCAACAGAAAATTTTAAGGCTATTACTGGTAAAGGTGTAGAAGCAGTTGTTGAAGGTCAAAACATCAAAGTTGTTAGTCCTGGATATCTTAAAGAAGAAAAGATCTCATTTCCCGAAGAATTAACTCGTGATGAAGCTGAAACGGTGGTATTTGTTTTGATTGATAATAACTTATCCGGTTTGATCTCATTAGCTGATACACTCAGACCTGAATCTAAAGAAGCTATTCAAACATTACATTCCATTAATATTAAATCGGTTCTATTGACTGGTGATAACAAAAAGGTAGCAGAAGCAGTAAGCAAAAAAGTAGGTATTGATAGTTATTTTGCAGAGGTTCTACCGCATCAAAAACTTGAAAAAATAAAAGAGCTTCAAGAACAAGGCGAATATGTAGCCATGACTGGTGATGGTGTGAATGATGCTCCTGCTTTAGCACAAGCGAATATAGGAATCGCAGTTGGTTCTGGGTCTGATATTGCTGCTGAAACCGCAGGGATTGTGCTTGTAAACAGTAACCCTAAGGATATTGTGGCACTAATTCAATTCGGTAAAGCTACCTACCGAAAGATGATTCAAAACTTAATATGGGCTACTGGCTATAACTTGATTGCTTTACCATTGGCTGCTGGTGTTATGTATAAATCAGGAATATTATTAAACCCAGCAGCAGGAGCAGTATTGATGACCGTAAGCACGGTGGTTGTTGCATTTAATGCTAGTCTTCTCAAAGTAAAATGTTGATATATGGCTAGAAGCAAACATTACTACATTAGAAAAACACATCGATGGCTAGGAATATTTCTAGGTGTCCAGTTTTTATTATGGACAGCTGGAGGTCTATACTTCAGCTGGAGCAATATAGACGAAGTTCATGGAGATTTTCAGAAGAGAAATGCACCATTATTATCATCAAATATCACCCTGGTAAGCCCATCTGATATATTAGGGTCTATTAGAAAATCACATAGGATTGATTCAGTTGTTTCTATCCAATTGATTGAGATACTTGGTAAACCTTTTTACCAAATTCGTTGTATAAGTGCGCTCCAATTTCATAGTATGCATCAGCATGATTTAAAGTCTATGAATCATCTAGCAAATGCCGAAACAGGGGCAATTAGAGGCCCTCTGACGAAAGATGAAGCAATTGCTGTTGCTATTTCAAGATTCAGCGGTGCTCCAAAGCTTAAATTGGTAGAATATCTAACTGAAACGAACAAACACCACGAGTATAGAGAAGGAATTTTACCTGCTTATGCGGTAAGTTTTGAGCATCCCGCAAATACAACGGTTTATGTAGCCAGTGAACTTGGGACTGTACAGAAATTCCGTAACGATAAATGGCGATTATTTGATTTATTGTGGATGACACATACCATGGATTATGAGAGTAGAGATAATTTTGGCAATTTGTTGCTTAAAATATTCTCAATTTTAGGTGTAGCAACAGTGCTAAGTGGATTTGTACTTTTTTTTATTAGCTCTAAGTGGTTTAGGTAAAATAAGGTACAAGTTATATCGTAAATGTGCTTAAAATATCCTTTTTCGAATTGATTTAGTAATCTTTGTTTTAGATACTAAAATCATGGTTTATTGGTATACTTGTTAAGACAATAGGTATACATGAAGCTTTGTTCCCAGTTAAAGATATTAGCGATTTATCATAATTCTTTGTCGATTGATTCTTGAATCAACTGTAAGGTCATTTAAATAGTCATCGACGGTGGTGGATTGGCTTAACACATAGCCACCTCGTTCATTTAATTTAAGATGAATTTTAAGGTAATCAGCTGCAAATCGTTTCACTTTAGACTCGAAAACCATTTTATCAGCTGTGCTTTTAACCCCTTGTAATAATTCGCTTTCATACAGGCTTAGAAACTTGAAAATTGGTTCATTAATGCCATTAACATGAATTTCCATTAATAACCTTTTCATTCTAACTTCGGTAAATTCCTCACATACTCTTAGCTTGACCTCTATTTTACTAAAATCTATATTATCAACAATCATTGTTTGAATTGCATAGGCTTCATTTTCAACTGATTGAATTGTAGCTTTTAAACGCTCAAGGCGCCTGGTTAATCTTTCAAATTCCTCTCTCATATTTTGGGCATTTTCTTCTAACCGTTGACGTCGAGAATTAAGAATCTCAATTTGCTGCGTTTTTCTCATATTGGATGTATTTATATTATAGATACAAAGATACTATGAGCGATTTACAGTTACATTTCAACAAAAAATACAAAAAGCACCTAAAGTCAACTACGGTAGTTGTAAGGGTGGATAGCCAAGAACTATCTCGTTTAAAGGAATTGGAAGCTAAAAGCAGAAGAACACGATCTGATCTGATTCGACAATCATTATATGACCTTTTTGAAAAGTATGCAATAAAATAACCCAAAATACAATGAATATGGATGAAAATACAATCGAAATAAATCTCGGTGACTTTTATAATGAGTCACAGCATAATTTAAGCCAACATGAACTATACTTAGCGGCTAAAAAAATGGGAAGAATTAATGTCGATCCTAAAAAAAATCAAAGGATCATAATTTCAGGTTTTCCTACAGAGGTAGCAATGTGGCTAAATGAAAAATATTGATAGAAATGACCTTCTTTTTCAGATATCAAAAAGAGAATTTTTAGTTGCAGCAAAAATACCACCTGAAGATGAACCGAAATTTTACTCTTTATTGAGTCAGCGGTTTCATGTCAATAATCAATTGAGAAAAATGCTGTGTACAAAGAAACAGCATCTCTCATCGTTATTAAAAGCAGCGCAGAAGGGTTCTATTTAAATTTTAATGACATTATATCTATTACAAAATCACAAAGTGTCATTGCGGAATTAACGGCAACTTTTGCATGATGTTTCTTTGTATTAAACTTATTAGCATGTCTATCACCTGCGTTGTTACTTAGACCTGCTAGTCCATTTACAATAGAATCTAAGCCAGTTAAAATTTGAAAAACATATTCTGGTAATTCAGCTTTATCTAAGTCAAGCTTTAGAGCTTTCTTTGCCCTTGACCAGAGATTTGTAATTTTCCCATCATTATTTACTTCAACATTTTCTACTGACTCAATAACATGAATCAGAACCGCCTCACATAATGTCCTTGCATTTGTAATAGCTCCGCTAAAATCATCCAAAGCAATTTTTTCTTGGCATTTTTCAATTTGTTCACTAACAAATTCATGTCCAATTTTCAAGACTGATTCTGGATCAATGTAACTTCCTTTTAATAAGGCCACTTTAAAGCTAAACCCTTTTTTAATTAAAGCATAACCGTCATACTTAATAAGTTGGTTAATGCTATCTACAATAGCCAATAAAGTATCTTCGTTACCAGCATATCTTCTTGGATCTACGAATTCCTCAAGAATTATCTTAAGTCTGTCAGTCCCATTGCTCTCCTCAATTTTTTGGGTAGAATATATCCATCTTGAAGGAAAACCCTCTCCATAAGAATCGTCATAACCACAGCTATTATAGAAATCAACTAATCTGGGCCCACTTAAATATGGTGCAGAGCCGTGGTCTCCACTTATAATCTTGCCCAATTGCTCAGTAACTTTGTTGGATATTTTCACACGTTGTCGGTTTGTTTTTATTAGTTACTCACAATTTAATAAAAAATGGTTTGTTTATCGGGGTACTGTTAATCAACTAGGGTAACTGTTAATAAATTACGGATAATAATAAAAGTGCTTTCTAACCGCAAATGGAAATAAAATGACAACTTTGTAAAAAGCTTTAGTTTTAAAACAAAAATTACTAGACTCTTTAATGATTAACAGATTAGTAGCTGATTTCGAAATGAGTTATACAACTTCATTTAAACATACAGCTAAAATCAAGTATGGTGTAGAGTTCACGAATAGTGACCTTCCAGATATTATATTGCATTTAAAGAAGCTAAAGAAATGCATAGAAACCAATACATACAATAATAATGTTCATGTGGGATATGATTTTGGTTTGAATGATGTAGAGCATATTTTAGAAATTCTTTCAAACATTATAACGGAATACTCAACAAAGTATTCAATTGATAGTCCTCCTTCAAAGAAAATTTACAGTATAATTGATCATATTAGGGCAAAAAATGCAAAGTCTCCATCGGATCTAGCCAGAGAGGTTATTTCAGGAATGATTTCAACACCATCCAATCAAAAAAAGTCAAAAAAAATAGACCAAGAAGAGAAAGCCAATCAATTAAGTATAACAAGAGCGCTTAAAAACTCTCAAAAAAAGTAGATTATTTAATTTTCTAAATTATTGATAGTCAAATACTTAAGCAAAAATAATTCGTGTTAAAAAAGTGCTATTTTACCTTTGGTTTTTAATGATTATGCTTGAAAAACAGGTTTTTTAGACCTTAAAACATAAAAAATAGCCCATTTTTAGGGCTTTTTTTGTTGGCGGAGAGAGAGGGATTCGAACCCCCGGACCTGTTACAGTCAATAGTTTTCA